>CAZGDA010000031.1:0-25116 GCA_964524425.1 uncultured Anaerolineaceae bacterium
CGTTAAACGAAACCGCCGTTCCTACTCCGACTGTGTATATCCCACACGCCGAATTTAGAAATTGGGATTATTGGTGGGCGTTGTTTAACAGTCCGGAATCGCAATAATTCGTGTTATGAAGCCGCGTCGTTCGTTTCTGCGTTTTTCCTCGCTGGGTTTTCTATTCTCTTTATTCACGCTTTTCTCGCTTTTCTCGTGTAATTCACAACCCCAAACCACGCCGGAACCGACTTTAGCGCTGGGCGCCTGGTTGGCATCGGGTAGCCCTACTCCACAAGCGTTGCCTACGGAAGTTATGCCCACGCCTACAGGAGTGGCACAAAAGGTCATTTTAATCAATTCGTCTCAACCTACGTCTCAGACGAGCCAGGCGATCGCGACGTTGCAAGAATTAGCTCTCCAGGATGGTTTGCAGGTTGAAGAACGCTCCATACAAGACCTAAAGGAAATCCCCTCGAATACAAGACTCGTTGTATTATTTGGAACGGTTGATGGCGCGAATGAACTTGTGAACGCGGCAGTGCAGACGCATTTTCTGGCGTTTGATGCGGCAGGGTTGGAAGATGCCCCAAACCTAACCAGCGCCAGTTTAAAAGGGCTTGAGGCTGAAAAAATTGATTTTCTGGCTGGGTATGTTGCCGCCGTGGTTACAACACACTGGCGTATTGGAGTGATTGGAAGCACAGGCAGCCCATCTATCGCCGGGTTTAAAAGAGGAGCAGTTTTTTTCTGCGGGTTATGTCGTTCTCCTTATCCACCCTTCGTATCCTATCCTGTGGTTGGAGAGGTTAGCGGAGGGCAAAACGATTTTCAATCCGTTATTGACAATCTGAAACAAAGTGAAGTAAAAACCGTTTACGTTTCGCCGGGAGCGGAATCTGCGGACTTGTTTAACGCACTGGCGCAAGCCGGGATAAATATCATCGCAGCTCAGCGCGCCCCGCAAGGATTGGGTGACCACTGGGTGGTCAGTCTGCAAGCGGCTGATCCGCAGGAGATGCTTAAGAATGTATGGCAAACGGTTACGTCTGAACAAAAAGAAGCCGCGCCTGCACCTGCCGTATTTCAGGATGTTAATCCACAATTGTTTAGCGCTGGCAGGCAAATCCTTGTCAATACAATGTTAAATGAGCTGCAAAACGGTACAATTGGAACGGGCGGCGGATAATTATTTTCTCTCCTTTTATAGAAAAGAAAAAACTCAAAAAAAGAGAATATCTTGTGTTTTGGATTGGAGCTTGATTTAAGCAAAACCATTGCCAAAACAGGTGTTTTTGAGGTATGATTAAACAGGTGTGGAAATCCTTCCACTAAAATCTATCCATTTCTCTTACTACAGGAGGAGTAGCAAATGTCAAAAAAAATCTATTTATTAGTCGTTACCGTCCTATTGGCAGCGCTTGTTTTAGCTGCCTGTGGCGCTCCGGCGACTGAAGCTCCTAAAGCTGAAGCACCCAAAGCTGAAGAGCCTCAAGCCGAGGCACCAAAAGCCGAAGAGCCTCAAGCTGAGGCACCTAAGGCTGAAGAGAAACCCGCTGAGGCACCAGCAGCTGAAGGTGTTAAAGTTGGTTTGGTTACTGACGTAGGCAAGGTGAACGACGGCACCTTCAACCAGTATGCATATGAAGGGGCGAAGAAAGCAGCCGACGAATCCAAGTCTGAATTGAATTACATTGAGACGACATCGTCAGACGATTACATGAAGAACGTAGACACTTTTGCAGCGGAAGGTTACAATCACATTGTAACAGTCGGGTTTATGATGGGAGACACGACGAAAGCGGCTGCGGAGAAATACACAGACATCAACTTCTCGATAGTGGACTACTCGTATGACCCGGTTCTGCCGAACGTGCAAGGGTTGGTGTTCCGCGAGGATCAGGCTGGCTACATGGCTGGCGTGTTGGCGGGGCAGATGACGAAGAGCAAGACGGTAGGCATTGTGGCGGGGATGGAGATACCTCCGGTGAAGAAATTCCGCAACGGGTACGAGAAAGGTGTAGCGTATATATGCCCGGACTGCAAAGTAGTGGGTGTGTACATTGATTCGTTCACGGATCCGGCGCGCGGCAAGGCAGCGGCGGAGTCGCAGATAGCGGAAGGAGCAGACGTGATCTTTGGAGCGGGAGGTCCGACAGGATCGGGAGCGATCTTGGGAGCAGCGCAACAAGGAGCGTGGGTAATTGGCGTGGATCAAGACGAATACCTGACGACGTTCAAGAACGGAGCGGAGAAAGGGGCGGACAAGATCATCTCGTCGGCTATGAAGCGAGTAGATGTATCCGTGTACACGTCAGTGATGGAGACGTCGAAGGGAGCATTCAAGGGCGGCACGGTTGTATTCGATGCGAAGAGCAACGGAGTAGGATTAGCGCCGTTCCACGATGCGGATGCAGCGATATCGGCGGACGTGAAAGCCAAGCTGGATGAGACGTTCCAGAAACTGGCTTCTGGTGAGCTAAATACCGGCGTTGACCCCGTAACCGGCGACCTGTTGGCTGCAGAAGAAGCACCTGCTATGCAACCGAAGAAAGTTGGTTTGGTTACCGACGTAGGCAAGGTGAACGACGGCACCTTCAACCAGTATGCATATGAAGGGGCGAAGAAAGCAGCCGACGAATCCAAGTCTGAATTGAATTACATTGAGACGACATCGTCAGACGATTACATGAAGAACGTAGACACTTTTGCAGCGGAAGGTTACAATCACATTGTAACAGTCGGGTTTATGATGGGAGACACGACGAAAGCGGCTGCGGAGAAATACACAGACATCAACTTCTCGATAGTGGACTACTCGTATGACCCGGTTCTGCCGAACGTGCAAGGGTTGGTGTTCCGCGAGGATCAGGCTGGCTACATGGCTGGCGTGTTGGCGGGGCAGATGACGAAGAGCAAGACGGTAGGCATTGTGGCGGGGATGGAGATACCTCCGGTGAAGAAATTCCGCAACGGGTACGAGAAAGGTGTAGCGTATATATGCCCGGACTGCAAAGTAGTGGGTGTGTACATTGATTCGTTCACGGATCCGGCGCGCGGCAAGGCAGCGGCGGAGTCGCAGATAGCGGAAGGAGCAGACGTGATCTTTGGAGCGGGAGGTCCGACAGGATCGGGAGCGATCTTGGGAGCAGCGCAACAAGGAGCGTGGGTAATTGGCGTGGATCAAGACGAATACCTGACGACGTTCAAGAACGGAGCGGAGAAAGGGGCGGACAAGATCATCTCGTCGGCTATGAAGCGAGTAGATGTATCCGTGTACACGTCAGTGATGGAGACGTCGAAGGGAGCATTCAAGGGCGGCACGGTTGTATTCGATGCGAAGAGCAACGGAGTAGGATTAGCGCCGTTCCACGATGCGGATGCAGCGATATCGGCGGACGTGAAAGCCAAGCTGGATGAGACGTTCCAGAAACTGGCTTCTGGTGAGCTGGATACCGGTGTTGACCCCGTAACCGGCGACCTGAAATAAGTCTTGTAGTTAGGACAAAGGGCGGTAAGCCATCTTACCGCCCTTTTTTTACACAAGAAGAGAGAACGATATATTCAAGGCGCGAGATGAGAGATTTATTCTTTGCTCGCGTCGGGAGAAACAGAGGACGCTTATGACACTAGCCCTCCAGATGAAAGATATCACCAAACGCTTTCCGGGCGTTTTAGCAAATGATCATATCAATTTTGAGCTTGAGAAAGGCGAGATTCACGCGCTGCTAGGGGAAAACGGGGCGGGTAAGACAACCCTGATGAATATATTGTACGGGTTGTACAAGCCAGATGAAGGGTATATTTATCTGGACGGAAAGGAAGTAACAATATCCAGCCCGCATGATGCCATTGGCATGGGATTGGGAATGGTTCACCAGCATTTCATGCTTGTCCCCGTAATGACTGTAGCAGAAAATATCATCCTGGGTGTGGAAAAGACGAAATCTCTAAAATTCCTGGGTCAGGCTGGTAAGCTTGATATTGAGGCAGCGCGCACGCAGATACGTGCTCTATCTCAACAATATGGCTTAGAAGTGGACCCGGACGCCTATATCAAAGATTTACCTGTGGGCACACAACAAAGAGTCGAGATCATCAAGGCGCTCTACCGCAATGCAAAGGTCTTGATTTTAGATGAACCTACCGCGGTTCTTACCCCCCAGGAAATTGAGGACTTATTTAAAATCTTACATTCACTAACAGATAAAGGGATTTCTGTAATCTTTATTACGCACAAACTCAAAGAAGTGCTTGCGATTGCTGACCAGATCACGGTGCTGCGTAATGGCAGGGTTGTAGGTTCTGCCTTACCAGAAGTGGCGACGGAAGCGACTTTAGCGGCGATGATGGTCGGCAGGGAAGTTATTTTAACCGTGCCAAAAGGACCCGCAAAACCTGGCGACGTGGTCATGGAAGTGAAGGATGTGCGCGTGAGTGACGCACGCGGACACGGAGCGGTGCGGGGAGCGTCTTTTTCCGTGCGTGCAGGAGAAGTGCTTGGAATTGCAGGTGTGCAGGGCAACGGTCAAACGGAACTGGTGGAAGCTTTGACCGGTTTGAGAAATTCCTCCGCTGGAGAAGTGCGGCTGGCGGGCATAGATATTACGAATGCCCCGTCGCGCATGATCATTCAGAGAGGGGTGGCGCACATCCCCGAAGACCGCCACGAATATGGCATGGTGATGAGTTATTCAATAGCTGATAACCTGGTGTTGTGTAGCTATTACGAACCGCCCTTTTCACGGGCTAGCTTCATAATGAATAACCATGCGATAGACGATCACGCCAGAAAACTGGTCAATGAGTATGATATTCGCACACCGAGTATTTATACACTGGGACAGGCTCTTTCGGGAGGTAACCAGCAAAAAATGGTGGTGGCGCGCGAGTTCTCACGTCCCATCAAATTACTGATCGCCTCTCAACCTACTCGCGGTTTGGATGTTGGCTCGATAGAGTTTATTCACCGCCGTATCATCGAACAACGCGATGCCGGCGTAGCAGTTTTGCTTGTGTCGGCTGAATTAGATGAAATTATGTCCCTATCAGATCGGATCGCGGTGATGTATCAGGGACAGGTGATTGAAACACTAGAAGCCAAGGATGCAACCCGTGAAGGGCTGGGACTTCTTATGGCTGGAATCAAAGGGGAAAAAGTATGAGCATATCCACAGAAACCACCAAACGACAATGGACACGTGATGAGGTGATGGAGGTCCTCGTTCCAGTGCTGGCGGTTGTAACTGCACTGATTGTTGGGGCTATTATCATTCTTGTCTCGGAATTTGTGGCGGAAAATTTATCCACAGGGTTTAAGGGAGTTGGCAGCAGTGCAAATCGTACTCCAGTCCAAACTTTGATCGCCGCTTATATTGGATTGTTCCAGGGCGCATTTGGTTCTCCGCGCGCCATTAGCGAGACGTTGATTGTCTCGACGCCATATATTTTAGCGGGGTTGGCAGTAGCGTTAGGCTTTCGCTGTGGTTTGTTCAACATCGGCGCCGAGGGACAATTCTACATGGGGTCAATTTGTGCTGTAGTTGTCGGCTACGCTGTAAAGGGGCTTCCCCCGATAATCCATATTCCGCTGGCGTTGCTGGCAGGTGTTGTGGGAGGAGGATTGTTTGCGGCAATTCCTGGCTATCTTAAGGCACGCTTTGGGACGCACGAAGTCATCAATACCATTATGTTGAACTATATTGGTGTAAAAACGATTGACTGGTTGGTGCGTGGTCCTTTACGTGATCCTAAAGCCAGCCTGGATCAGACTCCCTATATCCTGGATTCTGCCAAGCTGCCGCGCCTCTTTCCGACAACCGATTTACGTGTGCACATCGGTATAATCATTGCCCTGGTTATGGTATTTGTTATTTATTGGTTGTTGTTCAAAACAACCCTTGGGTATGAAATCCGCACTGTGGGTTCCAACCCCAGTGTAGCGCGCTACGCGGGGATGTCTGTGGCGAAAAACTTCGTCATTGCTATGTCCATTTCAGGAGCACTGGCGGGATTGGCGGGCGCCATCCAACAACTGGGGACGAATTATACGCTCAAGGCAATATTTGCCACGGGTTATGGCTTTGACTCGATTGCCGTAGCGTTGCTGGCAAAATCGAACCCGTTTGGCATCATTCCGGCGGCACTGCTGTGGGGAGCGTTGCGCAACGGGGCAAGTCTGATGCAAGTGCGTTCAAATATGAGCATTGACCTGATTAACATCGTTCAGGCAATGGTGATCATGTTTGTAGCAGCGGACCAAATGATTCGCTGGCTCTATCGCATCAAGGGTGAGCGCGGCACCAAGGTGGTCTTCACCCGTGGTTGGGGCGGCGGATAAAGGGAGGAAAGGAAAAGATGACAACTGTTGCACAAACTGTTGAAAAACATGAAACGCGCTTCTTTACTCGTGGCAGAGTGTTGGGAGTAATTTACCTGATTTTTGGTTTGGGTTTATTGTATGTTGCCTTCAGTGGAGTAGCCCAGGGTACAGCATCCACTTTCTCTGTAGGAGAGCTAGGACGCATCCCAGTTCCGAGTCAGTTGGGATTAATTCTGCTGGCTTTGGTTATGCTGGCTTCTGCTGTAGTGTCATCACTGCCGGGAATCAGTGAAGACAGGATAACCAGCATCGTCGGTTTAAATTTTGCTGCGCTCGTGGTGGCGATCTTATTATGGGCAGCCGCCGGGAAGAGCATTGACCTGTTAGGAATGATACGCGATAGTATTCGCCTGGCAACTCCAATTGCCTTGGGGGCAATGGCTGGTTTGTGGTGTGAACGCAGCGGTGTGGTCAACATCGCGATTGAAGGGATGATGCTGACAGCTGCAGGAATTGGTTTTGCCATTTCCCTTTACACACAAAACATGTGGTTAGGCTTGCTTGCGGCAGTGCTTTCGTCTGGGTGTATGGCAGCTCTCCACGCCTGGCTCTCTATCCAGTTCAAAGTGGATCAGGTCATCAGCGGAACGGCTATTAATATATTAGCAGTGGGGATCACCGGGTTTATCCGCCGATTGTTTTTATTAAGCAATCCGTTTGGCGCGCCGGGAGTGTTCCCTTACGTTATCGCGAAGAAGGACAGTCTATTAAGCATGCTGGGATTGTCGGCGTTGAACGATTTCTTGCGCGGTATCCCTGTGCTCGGTTACCTTTTGGAATTGCAGCCGATGGTATATACAATGATCCTGGTTGTGCTGGTAACCAATTTCATCATTTTCTTCACTCCCTGGGGATTACGTACGAGAGCGGTGGGGGAGCATCCACGCGCCGCAGACACGCTGGGTGTTAACGTGTTCAAGATGCGCTACGTCAACGTGATTATCGCCGGTCTTATTGCTGGCTTGGGCGGAGCCTGGTTCTCCTTGGAGACAACGGGGAGCTTTGAAGACCTGATGACGAATGGCAAAGGGTTTATCGCTCTGGCGGCGCTTATTTTCGGCAAATGGAATCCCATTGGCGCGTCATTGGCGGCGCTGTTGTTTGGCTTTTCAGACGCATTGCAATTCAAACTGCAAATCTTGGCAGTGCGATTGCCGATTGTCAACGCTGAAGTACCTTATCAATTTGAAGGGATGCTGCCTTACATTGTTACGATGATTGCCCTGGCGGGTGTGATTGGGCGCTCAATTGCTCCGGCGGCATCGGGAAAGCCTTACGAGAAGGAATAAAACAAGCGCTTGATTTTTTATTGGTAGTGAATCAAGAGGCTGTCCGAAAAGAAGGGGTTTCTTTCATTGCTCCGAAGGGCGTTTTTGAAAGAGCCGATTGACTTTTAGACAGCCTTGCTTTATTCCGTGGATAAAATCCGAATTACTCGGCGAGTGCTTTTACCAACTCGCGGCAAAAATCGGGGATATCTGCCACCACGCGTCCCCAAACGAGGTTGCCGTCGCGAAAAGCGGGTTCGTCTAACCACACAGCACCGGCGTTGATCACGTCGTCCTTAATTCCTTCTGAACCGGTGGCTTTGTGTCCTTTAAGGATGCCGGCAGAGATGAGCACCTGCCCGGCGTGACAGATTGCTCCGATGATCTTGCCCTGTTGATACATTTTCTGCACCAGGTCGAGCATGGCGGGAACGCGGCGCATTTTATCCGGGGCGTGCCCACCTGGAACCACCAGGGCGTCGAAATCGTCGGCAGATACCTCGTCCGCAGTTACGTCTGGGGTGGCTTGCAGACAGGCTTTGCCGGTATACGTTATCCGTTTTGCGCCGATGACGGTAACTTTAGCGCCTTCTTCCTGGAGGCGCATCAGCGGCACCCAAAATTCCAGGTCTTCAAAACCTTCGCCAATAAAATATGCAATTCTCTTACCCTTGAGTTTCATAATGATACTCCTTGTTTGACTATAGCTTCACCAACATTTTTGCTTCTTTCCAAATGAAGGGGAAGGAGACAATACCACCCACTCCCAGGACGGCAATGCCCCAGACTGCGTTCATCAACCGACCGGCTGGATGGAAAGGTGCCCAGTTTAAGATGGCAAAAACTACGAATGAGCCAACAATGGCTGCAATGGCAATGCGCGGCAGGCTGTCCCATACATTAACAACTCCTGGCAGCTTACGGTTGAGAAGGTAAAGCAACAGGAGCGCTTCCAGGGTAAAGGCGGTTACGTTGGCGAGAGCGATGCCGACAAAGCCGAAGAGATTGGAATATAATACTGCACAGCCCAGAAAAACGACCAGCATGACTGCAGCTGCAAAGAGGGGGATGCGCGCATTTTGCTGAGCATAAAAAGAGCGGGAAGCAATTTCCAGCAAAGCGTGCCCCACCAGTCCAAGAAGGTAAGCCTGAGTCGCTAACACGACGCGCGCAGTGCCGGCTTCGTCAAAACCAAGCACACCCACTACGGGGTGTAAACCAACTGCCAGGAGCGCGGCGATGGGTATTGTTAATGCAAGCATGACCCGAAACGCGCGGTTCAGTGTGTTGCGGAAACCCTCCATGTCGTCGCGGGCAAACATTTCTGAGATGGTAGGCAGCAACACAATCGCTATGGCTGTACCAATCAGAGTCTCTGGCACCTGCATGATGAACCAGCCATAATTGAGCGCAGAAACAGAGCCTTCTTCCAGACGAGATGCAAGATTATCGCGGGCAACGAAATAGGTTTGGATAAAAAGCATGGTGGCGACCCGAGGTCCCAACAAAGCTAACACTTTGTGAACTCCTGGAGTATTCAAGCCCAGGGAAGGGATCCAGCGGAACTTGTACTTGATGAGACCGGGTACCTGGATGAGTAAGTGCAAACACGCCCCGATAATCACCCCAAATACCAAGCCGCGAATGCCCATGCCGAAGGCAGGTAATGTGATGGGACCAATCGTACGCCCTACTGCGGGAGCTAAAATCAATAGACCAAAAATCTGTCCGAAGTTATAGAGTACTGGTGCCATCGCAGGCAATAAAAAATGCTGGTTGGCTTGCAAGCCAGCCATAACCAACCCGCTGATAGAGAAGATCATGATCGCAAGTAAATCCAAGCGCATGAGCTGGACAGTGAGGGCTTTTTGCTCTGGGGGAAAACCGGGGGCAATGACATAGCTGACCATTGGCTCTGCGAAGATGATGATAATGAGTGCCAGGAGCCCCGTTACGATGAATGCGATATTGAGAATGCGTGAAAATAGCTCCCAGGCGTCTTTGCGCCCTTTCTTTTCCATGTATTCGGAAAGCACGGGGATGAGCGCCACACCCAACGCTCCGCCAGAGATGAGGGCAGAGAGTAAGTCGGGAATGTTGTTAGCTGCGTTGAATACGTCAATGTCATAGGATAAGCCGAAGGTGCGCGCCACCAGGATTTGGCGCAGAAGACCAACTACTTTATCAATTCCGAAGAAAAAAGCCAAAAGAATAGAAGCACGGAAAACTTTGGACATGAAAAATCAATCCTTTTTATTTTGGGGTTGGTTCTATGTCTGCAAGTATAGCATGGAATGGTATAATTCACAAATACTTTATCCTTATATGGAGAATACATCGAGTTCTTATGGATGCGTATCAAATATTATTAACCAATGACGATGGAATAAACTCACCGGGATTATGGGCGGCAGCGGAAGCATTATCGGCGCTTGGATTTGTGCACGTTGCCGCGCCGCGTGAGCAATATTCTGGGGCGGGAAGAAGTATGCCTTCCACTTCAGATGGAAAAATTGAGACCCAATGGGTAACTGTGCACGGAAAGGAATGGACGGTGTACGCAGTGGGTGGCTCGCCGGCACAAACGGTTGAGCACGCCATGTTGGAGATATTGCCGCGCTTGCCTGACCTTGTCGTTTCGGGTATTAATTTTGGGGAGAACATAGGTATCGGGGTTACGGCTTCCGGCACCGTGGGCGCGGCGATGGAAGCCGCGGTTTTTAAGATACCGGCTTTAGCCGTCTCCCTGGAAACACCACCGGAATATTACCTCTCCCATTCAGACGACATTGATTTTTCGGTGGCGGCGTATTTCACGGCGATGTTTGCACGGAAAATACTGCAAGGAATGCTCCCTGAAGGTATGGACGTGCTTAACCTGAACGTACCTGCCGGGGCGAATATTCACACTCCCTGGAAAGTTACATGTCTATCCCGCGAGCCGTATTATGAACTGACTGCTCCGGAACGTCAGTCGTGGGCTGAGCCAGCGAAGGTGAGGTATCGCCCGATGGAAAACGCCAAACATTTACCGGGCACAGATTGCTACGCGATTAGAAGCGAACGCCTGGTGTCGGTCTCTCCCTTGAGTATTGATATGACCGCTCATTCTGCTCTCGGCTCCTTGGACGCGTTTCTGCGTGCATAAGCTATTTATGTAACGCCTGAAGCAATTGGGTGTGAACAGCAGGCGGCGCAGCCAAGATAGAGCAGGGCGGGGTGAGGAAGTCTGAATTGCCGCGTATATCCGTTACCTGAGCGCCAGCTTCGAGAGCGATTAAACCACCGGCGGCGAAATCCCAGGGGAAGGCGTGGTGCGCCCAGAAGCCTTCGTATCTACCTGCGGCGACGTAGCATAAATCTAGAACACACGAACCGGGGCGGCGAATGCCTTGGGAGCACTGGTTAAAGTGCCCTACGTTGCGCTGGTTTATCTCGAATACTGCCGGTTCGTTGGAATATTCGTTGACAAACAGACAACGCGTCAATTCTGTGGTGGCGGAGACTTTAATGGGCTTGCCGTTTAACGTTGCGCCTTTGCCACGTTCGGCAGTAAAGAGTTCATCGAGCAAGGGATTGTATACGGCACCGAATTGCAAAATGCCTTCAACGGCGTAGCCGATGGATACGCCAAAGTAAGGGACGTTGTGAGAAAAATTGATGGTACCATCGAGAGGGTCTATGTACCAAGTGCGTTGTTTTTGCGAACCCAGCTCACCAGACTCTTCGGTTACGATGTAGTCATTTGTAAAGCGGCTGTGGATGGCTTGCAATATTAACGCCTCGGACTTGTGGTCAATTTCAGTAACCACGTCAAACGTGCCTTTGGATTTGATGGAGTGTGCCTGGTTGTAACCATTGCGGATGATTTCACCGGCAGCGTAAGCCATTTCTTTTAAATCAGAGAGGTTAGGTGTCATATTGTTGTCCTTGTAATTATAAAAAGTCGTGATGGAAACGACATTATTGTAACACAACTTGTCAATAACACTTGCTTAATATTTAAAACGGCGGTTTAATATCGCCAGGGAGAAATATGTTTGCAAAACGAATCATACCATGTTTAGATATCCATAAAGGACGGGTGGTCAAGGGGGTGAATTTTGTCAACTTGCGAGATGCAGGAGACCCGGTGGAACAGGCGCGCATCTATGATGCTGCGGGTGCAGATGAATTGGTCTTTTTAGACATCACCGCTACGCACGAAGGCAGAGATACGGTTGTTGACGTGGTACGCCGCGTGGCGGATACGGTGTTCATGCCGCTCACTGTTGGGGGCGGAATACGTAACGTGGAGGATATTCGAGCTATGTTAATAGCGGGTGCAGACAAAGTCAGTCTGAACTCGGCAGCAGTGCATAACCCCCAAATTTTGTCAGAAGGGGCTGAGAGGTTTGGCGCGCAATGTATTGTGCTGGCAGTGGATGCCAAACGGAAAAGTGGAGCGAGCGGCAATGCACAATGGGAAGTGTACGTCGGTGGTGGACGTGTACCAACTGGTTTGGACGTGCTGGAATGGGTTGTCAATGGCGTTAAGCACGGCGCAGGAGAAATCCTGTTGACCAGTATGGACGCGGACGGTACGTTGGCGGGATATGATGTGGAGCTAACGCGTGCAATTGCTGAAGCAGTGCCTGTACCTGTCATCGCTTCAGGTGGTGCAGGAACGATGGAGCATTTTTACCAGGTGTTGACAGAAGGCAAAGCGGATGCGGCGCTGGCTGCTTCTCTTTTTCACGACGGCGAAATGCGCATAGCAGATTTGAAGGAATATCTTGCAGGACGTCAAATCCCCATGCGAATTGTGTCCACTTCTAGTGGGGAGGAGGGGTTGTGAAACGAACAACGTTACAGTTACGATTCAACGATGATGGTCTCATTCCGGCTATTGTTCAAGACGCCAATACAAAACAGATTTTGATGCTCGCCTACGTCAATAGGCAGGCACTGGAGTTAGCGCTGGAAACGGGAGAAACCCACTTCTGGTCGCGCAGCCGTCAGGAAATTTGGCACAAGGGGGCAACTTCTGGAAACACCCAGCGTATTGTAGAAGTACGTTACGATTGTGATGAAGATGCCATTTTATTTTTGGTGGAGCCGCGCGGTCCTGCCTGTCATACCGGCGAGGTGAGCTGTTTTTTTAGAGTTATTGAGTGAGTGTTTGCCATGAATGATAAAGAAAATTTCCGGTTACAAGAACTCTACGATGTAATTTGTGATAGATACAAGAATCCCAAACCGGGTTCTTATACGACGAGTTTGTTTACTGCCGGGGAAGACGAAATTTTGAAAAAAGTGGGGGAAGAAGCGATAGAAGTAATTTTAGCGGCAAAGGCGCAGGGGAATCAACGGATAATTGAAGAAGCGGCGGATTTGACGTATCACGTTTTGGTATTATTAGTGGGGAAGGGTTTGACGCCAGCAGATATTTTAGCAGAACTGGCACGCCGCCATCGCCCGGCTTAACCTGGTCTCATGCGTTGGGCGTCAAAAACGGTGGTGATGTTGGCAATGCGGTTGAGCACTTTGCGCAATTCGGAGACAGCGTGAATTTCCAGCACCATGTCAAAGATGGCAATGTTGTCCTTTATTTTAACGCCTACGGAAGCCAGGTTTATGCCTTCGTTATCAATGACGGTGGAAATATCGCGCATTAAGCCTTTGCGATCAAATGCACGAATACGCACAGGCACGGGGAATGTATTGTGAATGGCGCCCCACGAGACCTGAATTAGGCGATCGCGATCGGTGATATTGAGGATGTTGGGACAATCCAGGCGATGGATGGTTACCCCCCTGCCGCGTGTGATGAAGCCTATGATAGCATCGCCAGGGGCTGGTTTACAGCATTTCGCCATATTGCTCAACATGCCTTTTAAGCCTAAAATAGTAACGCTATCTGTTGAAGAAGTGCTGATGTCAGCGGAGAAGTCGCTTAAATCGAACTCTTCTTCGCTTTCCTTTTCTTGTTCTACTAGACTGAGCAGGTTGACAATTTTTCCGGTTGCCAGATCTCCACAGCCGATGGCGAGCAAAAAATCTTCTGTATTCTGAAAACCCATCCTGTGCGCCAGGTCTTCCAGGTTGGTCGCTCCCATGCCCAGGCGGCGGAGTTCGCGCTCCAGGATGCTCTTGCCCTGGGCAATGTTCAGCTCACTTTCCTGAACTTTAAACCAGTGGCGGATTTTAGATTTGGCACGTTGTGTCTTCACTAATCCCAGGTCCGCGTTCAACCAATCGCGGCTTGGACCACCACGTTTAGCGATAATGATCTCTACTTTATCGCCTGTTTTCAGAGTATAGTCGAGGGAAATGAGTTTTCCATTAACCTTGGCGCCGCGACAACGATGACCGATGTCTGTGTGAATCTGGTAGGCGAAATCAATGGGTGTGGCTCCAGCGGGCAGCATGATGGCATCCCCTTTGGGGGTGAAAACGTAGACGCGGTCTGGAAACACGTCTGATTTGACGCTTTCGACAAACTCTTTAGAGTCCATGATGTCTTGTCGCCAATCCATCAAGGAACGGAAATTCATGATCATCTCGTCAAGCTGTGGGTCCGGTTCGGCGTCCTCTTTGTAGCGCCAATGTGCAGCAATACCTTGTTCAGCCTCCAGGTGCATTTCAAAGGTACGGATTTGAAATTCGACCGTTTTGCCATCGTCGTAAACTACGGCAGTATGCAAGGAGCGGTAGTTGTTCCCTTTTGGAGCAGAGATGTAATCGTCAAATTCACCGGGGATAGGATGCCAATGGGTATGAATTACTCCCAGCACGGTGTAACAATCCATCCTCGTTTTAACTAATAAACGCACACCGCGCACGTCACTGAGCATGTCAAAGGGGATGCCTTTACGCATCATCTTGTGGTAAATAGACGAGATGTGTTTGGGGCGTCCTGAGATTTTAGCTTCGATGCCGGCTTCGCGCAGGATTTCATCCACACGGCGGATAATGCTTTGCATTTCGCGTTCTCTGGATTTGCGTTTCTTTGCCAGCGCCTTGGCGATTTCATCGTATTTATCTGGGTTGATGTAACGAAAAGCCAGGTCTTCCAGTTCCCATTTCATTTGCCAAATGCCCAGACGATTGGCAAGCGGGGCGAAGATGTCAATTGTTTCCTGGGCGATACGACGTTGTTTTTGTGGAGAGAGGTGTTCCAAGGTGCGCATGTTATGCAGGCGGTCTGCCAGCTTGACCATGATGACTTCGGGTTGTTCTGCCATAGCCAGTAAGGTTTTACGCAGCGTTTCGGATTTTAAATCGTATTGACGTCCCCGTGTCAATTGTTCTGCAACTGTATCAGGGTCTGGCATACCGCGTCGTTCAGCTACCTGGCGTTGTTCTTCGTCGTGGATTTTCTCTTTTTCGGTTTGATCTCCACGATATACGCGTGGTAAGCCGGTTAATTTTGTTACACCGTCAACCATTCTGGCAACCTGATCGCCAAAATAACGGCGGACATCCGCAACGGTAACCGGAGTGTCTTCTACGGTATCGTGCAGCAAGCCAGCCACAATAACGTGTGGGGGAGGGGTGAATTTTTCTATTAGGATATCAGCGACGGAAAGACAGTGACTCACGTAAGCTTCACCAGAAGCGCGCGTTTGACCAACATGAGCCTTTTCTGCAAATTTGTACGCGTTGAAAATTGCCTCACGGTCTGCCGCACTATAGACATCTGGAAGTTTATTCAGCAGGTCTTCGATTCGCATAGGCAACCCGTTTAACCAGATTATACCAAAAGATGATGGCTTTTTGTTCTTATTTTTGATAGAATTGGTTTACTTAAATAGGATGAACGTAGTTTGGATTGGGAGAAAAATGATGGAACGTTACCGAATAAAGCCTGACGATGATGTCAATTTAACGCGCTTTGATCCGCGCGAGACAAACGGGTTTGAGGGGGACAAAGAGCAGGGGAAAACACAATTACTCAAGTTGAATGAAGAGTTAGAAGTGCTACAAGAAATGCTGTATGCAGAGCATAAACATAAACTCTTGATCGTGTTACAGGGCATGGATACGAGTGGAAAAGACGGGGTTGTAAGGCACGTGTTTGAGGGGGTAAATCCCCAGGGAGTGCGCGTGGCGAGTTTTAAACAACCGACCCAGGAAGAATTGGATCACGATTATCTTTGGCGTGTGCATTCTCAGGTGCCACAAAAAGGAGAGGTAGTCATTTTTAACCGCAGCCATTATGAGGATGTGTTGATCGTGCGCGTGCACGATCTGGTTCCAAAAGAAATCTGGAAGCGACGTTACAACCAGATTAATGCCTTTGAACAGATGCTTGTAGAGGAAGGCACTATTATCCTTAAGTTTTTTTTACACATCAGCGAGGAAGAACAAAAGCAAAGGTTGCAAGAGCGGTTGGACGATCCGCAAAAGCAGTGGAAGTTTGCGGTGGGCGATTTGCAAGAACGGAAACGTTGGGATGAGTATGTGAAAGCCTATACGGATGTATTACGCAAGACAAGCACAGCGTGGGCACCCTGGTACGTCGTCCCTGCGGACCGCAAGTGGTATCGTAATTTAGTGATCGCCTCTGTTGTAGTGAAAACCCTGAAGGATTTGAAGATGAAGTATCCACAACCAGCGCAACCCCTGGATGGAATTGTTGTGGAATAGGTTTAATCTTCTCTCTTCCAGATTGAGAGAACGAGCACAGCAATCAGTGCCGCCAAGCCGATGAGGATGGCGGCAATCCCTTTTCTGGGGTCTATGGCGCCAGTATTTAGCGTTTGTGGCACTGGTGAAGGCGAGGGAAGGGGGGAAGAAACCGGTGTTCCTGTTGCGATAGTCTCAGGAGAGGGAGGAATTATGTTGGTTTCAGCAACGGGGGGAGGGGTTTCATTTTCAGGTGGTTGAGCTGCGCCTGGAGTGCTAGAAGGTTTTACAACAACCTTATCGCCAGGATGGAGAAAACTGTTCTGGTTAAGCTGATTCAATGTAAGTAATTCTTGCAGAGGAATGTTATATTTAGCAGCAATTGTCCACAAGGTTTGCCCGGATTGAACGACGTGGACGATGGAACCATCGGCGGCGGCAGTAGCCAGGGCCATTGGTTTGACAACTGCAGCCTTTGTAACATTGGCTTGGTTCCCGCTGGCGGAGTTAGCTTGCGGGGCAGCCCCTGCGACAACACCTACATCCAGAGTATAGTAGTATTTATTGTCTGCGATGCCAACACCTGCGCCAACGTCCTGATACGTGGAAGAAAGCACTCCTTGCAAATGCCAACCGCCATCGGCAATCCACCAATCCACCGCGGTGGCGGGGGAGACGTTCATGCCGGAGTAAATGTTTTCCGTAACGTTGACGTGCGCCCCGCCTCCATATCCGGCTGCAACGGCGCGGTCAGCGGGGCGTGACCCGCCGGCGCCGGTGTGTGTGGCGGAGCCAATGCTGGCTTGATAATCACTATGTGCCTGTGCAGCAGCCATCAAGGCGCTATTGATTTGATAAGCGGGTAAACCGTTGGCTGCTCTGCGGCTGTTTACTTCTGCGATGAGAGCGTCCGCTTGGGAAAGAGGGTGCTGCGGAGAACGGGCAGTGACTCTGCTGTAAAGCACAACAAAGAAATAGGCTGACAGGAAAACACTAATAAATACTATTCTGGTGATTCTTGTTTTTATTTTCATTGTAGTTTGCGTTTCTCCGGGAAAACAACACAATTGTGCAATATTATAACAGATAAGCAGAGGGATAAAATTAAAAAGTTTTGAAGTATGTTATTTTCTTATGCTGAGTTTGAACCTGTGATACAATTGGTATGTAAGCGGTTTCTTACGGGAGATGATTGAGTAAATGCTAGATCCTGGGCAACCGATTAAGGTTTTGGTTGTAGATGATGAAGGGCTGATCAATCATTTGATTCAGAGCCGATTGGAGAATCTGGGATACCAGGTAGCAGGAAGCGCTATGAACGCTGCGGAAGCGGTGAAGAAGACGCTTGAATTGCACCCCGATTTGGTCATTATGGATTTACAGATGGTTGATGCAGAAACCGGCGAGGATGATATGCTCGCCGGTATTCGGGCTACGCGCGAAATTCAAAGAGTGTGTCCAACACCGATAATCTTATTGACAGCATACGAGTCGACAGATTTTATTCACCAGGCATCGGAAGCGGGTGTGGGCGCTTACCTGGTGAAACCGGTGCAGGATTCTGAATTACAGCGCTCGATTGCTGTTGCTCTGGCTCGTTTCAACGATTTAATGACCATGCGGCGATTGAACGAGGAATTGTCGCGCGTGAATACCGAGCTTCAAAATGAAATTAACGAGAGGAAGCAAGCTGAGCTGGTTTTGCGGCGCCAGGTTATGACGTTAGAACACATGTTTGATGCAGCAATTATAACCAACTCGGAAGGGATTATCATAGACTGGAATCCAGCCGCAGAGCGTTTGTTTGGGTATACAAAAGAAGAAGCACTCGGAAAATCGCCCGATCTGGTTCATCGGCAAGAAGATATTCCTGAATTACAAAATCACATTTTGCAAGAGATTAACGTAAATAATTATTGGTCGGGAGTGGTCGCTTTTGTGCGCAAGGATGGAAGAGAGGGATTCCTGGAAATATCTGTCGTCCCGTTACGGGATGCCGATGGAAAGATATTATTGACGATAGGAGTCAACCGAGACATTACTGAGCGCATGAAAGCAGAAATGGAACTGACACACGAACGTTACTTGATGCGGAAATTGATGGAAAACATGCCAGACAGCATTTATTTTAAGGATTTAGAAAGCCGGTTTATTGCTGTCAGTAATGCTGGAGTGAGGAGATGTGGTTTTCGTGATCCATCCGAAATGATTGGTAAGACGGATTTTGATTTATTTGTCCCTGAAAATGCGCAGCTTTTTTATGAAGAGGAGCAAAAGATAATTAATACAGGGGAATCCATTATTGGGCACACCGAAGAAGAGATATGGTATGACGGCAGGCGACGTTGGGTCTTAACCACAAAAATGCCATTAAAAAATGAAAAAGATGAAATCATCGGTACGTTTGGAATTTCCACGGATATTACAGAAAGTGTTTTAACAAATGCTGAACTGGAAAAGAAGACGGCTGAATTGGCTCGTTCAAATCGCGAGCTAGAACATTTTGCTTATATCGCTTCACACGATTTACAGGAACCGTTAAGGAAAATTAGGGGATTTATTGAATTGCTTCAATCGCGATACAAAGAAAGTTTAGATGAACGCGGGCAGGAATATATTGATAGAACTGTGGACGCTGCAACAAGAATGCAGAGTATGGTAACGAATTTACTGGAATACTCCAGAATTGGTACCAAAGAGATGATTAAAACGCGTACTGATTTCGAAAGTGTGTTGCAGGTTGTGCTATCGGATCTCGAGGTGGCTATGCAAGATGCGGACGCGATTGTTACACACGATCCGCTCCCCACCCTGATGGTCAATGCTCCATTTATGTTGCATCTCTTCCAAAATCTAATCAGTAACGCTATAAAATTCCGCAGAGAGAAACCAGTAAAAATTCACGTATCCGCATTGAAACAAAAAACGCGAAGCTTGAATAAAGGAACTACCGGGAGTGATTTTGAGTGGCTTTTTGCAGTTCAAGATAATGGAATTGGCATAAAAGCAGAGAATTATGAAAAGATTTTTGGTTTATTTGAGCGCTTGCATGGGCGAAGCGAATATCCAGGCGCTGGTATCGGATTGGCAATGTGTAAAAAGATCGTCGAGCGACACGGTGGACGGATCTGGTTAGAATCGCGACCTGGGCAGGGGACTGTTTTTTATTTTACACTTCCCGATGTGGAAGGATCTGATGGGTAAATGATTAAAGGAGGCGTTTTGTGTGGCGTAATTACTACATTGTTAACACACTAGAGGAGGCTTTGAAATACCTGGCTGAGTATGGTGAGCGGGGACGAATTGTCGCCGGTGGAACAGACCTTGTTTTGGAAATGGAGCGCGGCGGGAGAAAAGGAATAGACTCGTTGATTGATATCTCTACAATACGAGGTTTAGACGCCATCCACCTGGATTCTGACGGCAGCATTCACCTGGGGGCGTTGGTAACACACAATCATTGTGTTGCCTCGGACGTCATATACCGCCATGCTACACCGTTATATCAGGCGGCGGTACAGGTTGGGTCGCCACAAATTAGGAACAGAGGAACGATTGCAGGGAATTTAATAACCGCCTCCCCAGCGAATGACACAATACCGGCGCTGATAGCACTTGGGGCAGAGATAAAGTTACGTTCTCTCGCGGGAGAACGATCAGTCCGCCTGGCAGATTTTTATACAGGTGTGCGTAAAACGATTATGCGTCCTGACGAAATTTTGGTGGAAATTTCGCTTCACGGATTGAAAGAAGGAGCTAATGGTAAGGTAGACAAAGGGGCTTTTTATAAATTCGGTTTACGCAAAGCTCAAGCAATTTCTGTGGTCAATGCGGCAGTGGTTATACAGATGCAGGGGGAAATAGTTGAGAAGGCAGTCATTACTTTAGGTGCTGTGGCTCCTACGATAGTACGCGCCACAGAAGCCGAAGCTGCCTTGGAAGGAGCCCCACTGACGGAGGAGAATGTAGAGAAGGCGGCGCGCTTAGCCATGCAAGCAGCTCGCCCAATTGACGATTTGCGTAGTTCAGGTGCGTATCGAAAAGAGGCTTTGCGTGTGGCTGTGAAAAGAGCGCTGCTTTTTATTTTGGATACACCAACATTACCCGAAAAACCTAATATTCCTGTTTTATGGGGAAGAACCTCGGCGGAGAAATTCGTGGATAATAAAAGCGTGGCTTTTCATCTCACGGATTCACTTTCCTGCGATACGCCAATTCTTACGCGGATAAATGGCAAGGTTTATTCGTTTTCTCGGGGACATCATAAAACTCTGCTCGATTTAATCCGCGATGAAGCCGGTTTAACCGGCTCGAAAGAGGGGTGTGGGGAAGGAGAATGTGGCGCCTGTACATTGTTTTTGGATGGAGTAGCGGTGATGGGCTGCCTTGTACCTGCTCCCAGGGCACACGGAGCAGAAATAACCACGATCGAAGGGATTGGGGAAGGTGAAAAACTCCATCCAGTGCAACAGGCTTTTATTAACGACGGGGCGGTGCAGTGTGGTTTTTGCACACCTGGTTTTATCATGTCGGCGGTAAAACTCTTGGAAGAAAACTCACATCCAAATCGAGAAGAAATTCAACAAGCGATCAGCGGCAACCTTTGCCGATGTACGGGGTACTATAAAATCATGGATGCCATTGAACACGCAGCGGCGATAAGCACTGCTGAAGGCTTTTAGGTGAGAGGGAAATATGACAGTCATAGGGCAATCGGTTAAGCGAGTGGATGCTTTGGACAAGGTTACTGGAAAAGCGTTATTTCCGGCGGACCTAGGTATGCCCAATCAGGTGTACCTGAAAGTCCTGTTTGCCGGGCGACCGCATGCTAATATCCGCAGGATCAATACGGAAAGGGCAGAGGCTTTGGAAGGTGTGCTGGCAGTATTCACAGCCAAAGACGTGCCGTCCAATGAATATGGACTCATTTTACCTGACCAGCCAGTGCTTTGTGGTCCCGGTTCGACCAAGCCATATGCCGAGCGGGTTCGATTCATTGGTGATCAGGTGGCAGTTGTTGTGGCAGAAACGGAAGAGATAGCGGAGCGGGGCTGTGGTTTGGTTGAGGTAGATTATGAAGATTTGCCGATTATCACTGACCCAATTGAAGCAATGAAGGAAAATGCGTTTTTACTGCATCCCGATAGAAATTCGAACGTTTTTACACATTTACGTATTCGTAAGGGGGATGTGATCAATGCTCTGACAAAAGCAGACGTTGTGGTGCAGAGTGAGTATCGTACGCCAGTGCAAGAACACGCTTATTTACAACCAGAAGCAGGCATCGCGTACATAGACGAGGAAGGCACGGTAACAGTAAAAGTCGCCGGACAATGGGTGCACGAAGAAAGGGAGCAAATTGCCCACGCTTTGGGATTGCCACTAGACAAAGTTCGCGTGATTCATCCGGCAATTGGCGGTGCGTTTGGTGGACGTGAGGATATTTCCATTCAAATTGTCCTGGCTCTCGCGGCGTGGAAATTGGCTCAACGCGGGATTCAGCGCCCTGTGAAAACCGTGTGGAGCCGCGAGGAGTCAATCATCGGACATCATAAACGCCACATTTTTATTCTGCGAAACACGTGGGGAGCTACCCGGGAAGGGAAACTGGTGGCGGCGCAAGTTGAGGTTATTCAAGATGGGGGTGCGTATTGCTATACTTCCAATAAGGTTTTGGGAAATGCCACTCTGATGTGCACGGGACCGTATGAAATCCCTAATGTTTGGGTAGACACGTTTTCAGTCTATACGAACAATATTCCAGGGGGGGCTTTTCGTGGCTTCGGGGGACCACAAGGTGCATTTGCAGCGGAGATGCAAATGGAAAAACTGGCTGAGAAGCTAAACCTCGATCCAGTAGAATTGCGCATGAGAAATCTTATCCATGATGGTTCTATTATGTCTGTAGGAACGCCACCGCCCGAGGGTGTTACAATTGCGGCTGTAGTAGAGCAATGTGCCCAAAAAGCAGGTTGGCAGAAGAAAAGCAGCGGTTGGGAACGTCCACAAGACTTATCCGCTCTGGCGGGGTTTTCTACGCAGACAACGGCGGGAAAGCGTGAGTTCACCAGGAAAAATATACGCCGTGGTATCGGATTTGCTTGCGGGTTTAAGAACATAGGCTTTTCTTACGGTGCGCCAGAGGAGTGTTGGGCGACGATTGAGTTACATGGACAGGAGGAGATCGAGCGGGTTGTTCTACGCCATGCCGCAGCTGAAGTTGGACAGGGAGCACACACGGTATTGATTCAGATGGCAGCCGAGGCAGTTGGTGTTCCTTTGAGTAAAGTGGAAGCGATTTTCGCTGATACAGCTTTTACAGATAACTCTGGTAGTGTTTCTGCTTCGCGGATGACGTTTATGGCGGGGAATTCGATTGTTGGCGCAGCAGCATTGGCACTGGAAAAATGGAGAACAGCGGAAGAGCGCCCTGCAATTGCGACGTTTCAATACAAACCCCCGCGTACTACCCCTTTAGACCCGGAAACAGGCAGATCTACACCAAACTTTGCTTATGGATATATGGCTGAAGCAGTAGTTTTGGATGTTGATCTTGAAAGCGGGTATATTGATGTTGTTGATGTAATTTCTGCGAATGATGTAGGAAAGGCGATCAATCCGCAACAGGTCGAAGGACAAACCGAGGGTGCGGTTGTTCAAGCGCTGGGATATGCAATTCTGGAAAATTTCATTCAAGAAGATGGGTTCGTAAAGACGAATACATTTTCGACGTATTTAATTCCGGGAGTAAAAGATATTCCCGAGAAAGTGCACGTGATGTCTCTGGAATTTCCCAATCCAATCGGTCCCTGGGGAGCGGGTGGCGTGGGTGAAATGCCATTAATTCCTTTTGTGCCAGCCGTAACAGCGGCAGTGCATAACGCGATTGGTGTTTGGTTTAATGAATTTCCCTTGACTCCGCAGCGGGTCTTAAAAGGCTTGGGAAAATTAGAGAGTCTGTAGGCGGATTTTATATATAAATAAAGAGAACCTGACAGGTTTTGTGTAAATAACGGGGAACCTGTCAGGTGTCTTTGGCTATTCAAAAATCCAAGGGTCTGTGGAACGCTGCCAGTGGACTAAGTCCATTTGAGAGAACCACAAACTTACTTCTTTCTCTCCGTTTTCAACAGAATCAGAAGCATGGGTAAGGTTGCGCCCAATTTCCAAAGCAAAGTCATGTCGTAGTGTGCCGGGGGCGGCTTCTGTAGGACGTGTTGCACCCATACTCTGGCGCACGGCTGCAACAGCACTGGGTCCTTCCCACGCCATTGCCATCACCGGTGCCGAGGTGATGTACTTAATCAATTTCTCGTAAAATGGCTTTCCCTGGTGGATAGCGTAGTGTTCCGCTGCTAATTCGGGGCTAACCTGCAGGAATTTTGCTGCAACCAGACGAAGCCCACGCCGTTCCAAACGAGAGATAACTTCGCCGATCAGTCCACGCTGAACGCCATCTGGTTTAACGAGTACAAGGGTTTTTTCCATATCTGTTTATTCATCTCCATATTTATGATTCTTGTGTGTTCTGTATCTTAAATCCAAAAACCTGAAAGGAACGGGATGGATGATAGCTGTTTTGAATGACCAGTCAGGTTAGGTAAATCAGTTGATTGAGAAATGACCTTTATTGAAGAATTTCTTCAGCTTTACGATACGTATCCAGTGCTTCTGCAAAGCGCTCAACGGCAAGATAGGCTTCTCCCAGTATCTGCAACAGGTGAATATCGTCGGGATATTTCTGGGCGGCGCTGCTTAGGTCGTGAATGATATCTTCCAGCATAGTTTTTTGGCGGATGAGAAGTGTATATTGTTCAAGAGCTGAGTTTAAGTCCCCACGCATAATTGAGGCTTGGGCAACCGCCAGGGTTTCAATTTGGCTTAACGTAGAGGGAGATTCGATATTTTTTGTTTCCTCCTCTTTGAAGGTAAGCCATTCGGATAGCTCTGCAAGCTGTTTGGAGTCCATTTTAGGAAGATGACGCAGGTCTTCTAAAGAACGAATTTCCCCTTGTGATTGACGATAATTGAGAATATTTTGCGCCATACGGAAGCTAACACCAGGAAGTTTTTCCAGGTCGGTCAGGGAGGCTTTGTTGATGTTTATTCGTACCCTTTGCCTAGCTTCAGCATTTATAAATTCTGCTACTCTGATTTCTTCTATCTGTTCTGACAGTTCTGAAAGCTGATCTTGCGTGTGTTCGTGAGCAGAAACCGACTCTTGGGCAGAGGTTTCAAGTATCCAATTTGACAGCTTTCCTTTTGTGGGGATTTCTGTATCTTTTTCTGAACCAAGATCGGAGGGGATGACAAAATCTAGTGGTAGTTCTTCTTTTCCTTCCATTGTTTCTCCTGCGTCCATGGATGCAGTAACGTTTTCAAGCCAATCTATGGCTGCTTCAATATTCTCAAAATCCGGAGGATTACCGATCTCGCGAATTAGCTCGTTTTCCAAAGTAGCCAGGTTATCAGCTTGAAGGGGTTCTTCTGTTTCTGTGGAATAATCTTCCAACCAACCAGATGATTTTTCGTGAATTGCGGCTTCTTCAAGCGCTTGACTGGATTGGCTTTCTTCTTCACTATCTTCTTCAAGGGAAAATTCTGCGAGCCAGCCAGACAGACCACCAGCCGGATGAGTCTCGGACGGCGTTTCAGCCTGCACTGGTGCAACGATTTCTTCCTGCAATTCTACATCCCACCCTGGCAGTTCTTCAGAAGGGGAAAGCGCTTGTGGTGTTTCTGCCAGCGCGGGTGTTTCCGGTTCTTCCTGCAAGACCTTAAGCCAATCGGGGAGTTCCTCGGCAGGGCGAGAGTCCGGTGGAGTTTCTGCCTGCGCGGGTGGTTCCGGTTCTTCCTGGAAGTCAAGAATCCATACGC
>CAZGDA010000032.1:0-25050 GCA_964524425.1 uncultured Anaerolineaceae bacterium
AACTTGGGGAAAATGCTTTGGATCACCCTTGTATTGATCGTGCTGCTGACGACTGCTTGTGGCAACGCAAAACCGCCCGCAGAGGCTGCACCTGCAACCACTCTGCCCGCAGAAAAAGCGCCCGCCGCCGCTGCGCCCGCTAAGTCCGTTCCGGCAGAAGACTCAGCCGCGCCCGCATCTCCTGTCCAAGAAGAAGCAGCCGCGCCGCAGCCAACCGAAGCGCAAGCCCCTCCCACAACTGTTATCATTCCCACCGCCAGTTTACAGGGCGTTTCCATCAATTTCTGGCACACCCTGGCAAATGAACAAATCAAGCCGCTGGTGGAAGAATTTAACAGCACCAACGAATGGGGCATTACCGTCAATGATTGGTATCAATCCAACAGCGCCCGTCTTTCAGATAACGTGCGCCGCGCCATTGTAGAAAACGACCTGCCTCAAGTTGCCCTTGGCTACGTTGACCTTGCCACACGCTGGGATAATGAAGGCGGTGTTGTGGACGTTACTCCCTACGTCAACGATTCGCAATGGGGCTTAACTGCCGAAGAACAACAGGATTACCTGCCCGCGCTCTGGGAATACGGAGTGGTGGATAAAAAACGCCTCGGCATCCCGGCTCTGGCTTCGGGTACTTTCCTTTTCTATAACCAAAGCTGGGCAAAAGAAATAGGTTACGAAGCCCCTCCGGGAAATTTTGAGCAGTTCACAGAACAAGCCTGCGCCGCCAACCAATTCCAACGCAAAGATTCATCCACACAAAACGATTTCACCGGCGGCTGGTTGGTAAACACAGACCCAGCGGTTATTCTCGCCTGGTTTTACGCCTACAACGCCGACATCACCAGCCAGAGTGACACCAACATCAATAACTCCACTTACCATTTTTCGTCCGAAAACGCCGAACAGCTTTTCTTAGACCTCAAAAGCATGGTGGATAAAAATTGCGTTTGGACGAGCAAGGAGGCTTACGCAGACGAGGAATTCGTAAAACGGCGTGCCTTGTTCGCATCTGGCAGTACAGTTGACCTGCCCTATCAGGCAATGGCTTTCACCGAAGCAGGCAGCCAGGACGAATGGACCCTGCTTGCGTTCCCCTCCCCGTATGACAATCCGGTCGTGGTTGTGCAGGTGCCTTCGCTTATCATGCTCAAAGGCACACCGGAAGAACAACTCGCCGCCTGGCTTTTCATGCGCTGGATGACTTCTCCAACCACGCAAGCCAAGTGGACCGCCCTGGCGGGTTATTTCCCCGTGCGCTCCTCCACTACCGACCTGATGAAAGACTACGCCGCCTCACATTCGCAATGGAGCGCCGGCAGAGACCTGCTTCAATACGCCCACACCGAACCGGTGCTGCCCTCCTGGGCTGATGCGCGCTGGGCAATGGGAGACGCCGGCGTGCAGCTTTTCCGCCCCTATTTCACCGCCGACCGCATCAAGGACACCCTCCAGGAATTAGACCGCACTGCCTCTGAGATTGTGGACATGATGCGCTAATACGCACTCAATTGAAATTAACACATAAAAATGGCGCTCTCCATCGGCGCCATTTTTTTTACTTTTAGGAAAAACCTCTTCGAGTAAAATTATAGCAAACGCTTACTAGGAAGTGCTTCCTTATAACCTACCCGCCTTCAATAATAATATCATCCAACTTAACGAATTTTTGTAAATGCGCCAGCAATTCAGGGCAATAATGTGTCGGTAAATTTGGATACTCAATAATGTAGGTTCGCTCTCTTTCATAAATCTGGAAGACAAAATGGTCGTTCCCCGGGTAAGATATAAACGCGCCAAAAATCTGACGCAAGCGCAGCTCGTCGCGCTTTTTATCTCCGTTCGGGCGCAGGCGCACCGTGATCATATACTTGCCCTGTCTGCCATCCGTTGTTGCCGAAGCGCTGATGTATGGCGGATGTTGCACTGGAGGTTGCCCGGCTGCTAAAATCCCTTCCGCCGCAAATATCTGCGCCGCAGACCCCCCACTGCTGCCAGCCACGTGATATTCCTGGCTGCCTCCCTCGGAAATCCGCCCAGTCTCCTCCCGCCTCACCTCCTGCTTCTTTCTGGCAGCTGGCGGCGGCTCCTTGATGGCGACAGGTTTTCCAACTGGCGCCAAATTTCCACCACGCGCTTCAAACGTCTTTGCCCAATCCTCCGTAAAGTTCTCAGGAACAAACGGATCATCTTCCGCACCACTATCTATCGGCGGTGCCCAAACCGCATCCTCATATTCCTCTCCATTCCTCTCTGCTTCTCCACGGGCAGGTTCTTCTTCCCTATCCATTTCTTCCGCTTGGGTTTTCTTTCGTCCATTCCCGTTTTGTCCTTCCAACGCTGTGGTTAAGGAAAACTCGGTCGTAACCCGATCAACCAGAATTTTCGCGTCGCCGCCCTGGGAGTCTATCTTGCCTTCCACGAGAATGAGCGTGTCAATTGTAAACAATTCCTGCGCTTCCTCCCATACTTTGGGGAATATGACCAGTTCGATGCTGCCCTGAACGTCTTCAATCGCAGCAAACGCCATTAATTTGCCGTTCTTCGTCTGATGCGTGCGCGCCGAGGTAACTATACCAGCCACACGCACCTTATCGCCGTGAGCAGCTTCGGCGAGTTGCCCGGAGTAGTGCGTGATTATCTGGTCGAGCAGCGCCATGTGTGCGCTCAGCGGATGATCGGAAACGTACAATCCGATAAGCTCACGCTCCCAACGTAATATCTCACGCTGGTTGATTTGCTCTTTTTCTTCCGCCAATACAATTGTCTCCGCAATTCCGCTCGTACCACCAAACAACGACATCTGTCCGGCTTCAGCCGCCTTGAAAAACGAACCGCTCACAGCCACAATCCTGTCAAGCCCCTGCAATAAGCTTGGACGTGTCCCAAAACAATCCAGCGCGCCGACTTTCACCAGGCACTCAAGGGCACGTTTGCCCACCCCACGCAAATCCACCCGGTGAGCAAAATCGTTCAAGTCTTTAAAAGCACCGCCCATCCGGCGCGCTTCAATAATACTTTCAATCGCCCCCTGCCC
Source organism: uncultured Anaerolineaceae bacterium (assembly GCA_964524425.1). Classification (GTDB taxonomy): domain Bacteria; phylum Chloroflexota; class Anaerolineae; order Anaerolineales; family DRKV01; genus JBAXBF01. The sequence goes on from CAZGDA010000032.1 coordinate 3,035, forward strand.
CACGTTTTTAATTGCTCCCATACCAAAGCGAATGACAGCGCGTTTCTCACCCGAAGGTAGGTTCACGTCTTCAATCGTAAAATCCCAATCACTGGCGTTGATTTCCGGTGGTTTGACTTCAATACCCATGCGGCGGCAGTCGGCGATGTACAAAGCCACCTTGGCTGTGTCGCTTTTATTGGCTGAAATGAGCGCCGCCATATACTCTGCCGCGAAATTTGCCTTCAGATAAGCCGTTTGCACAGCGATCATGCCATAATCTGCCGCGTGCGCCTTGTTAAAACCGTAGCGGGCAAACTTCTCCCAATCCTCAAAAATCGCATTGGCAGTGTCCTTATCCATCACACCGCGCTCCACTGCGCCGCGCACAAACTTGTCCTGGTGTTTGAGCAGGTTCTCCTTTTGCTTCTTGCTAATCGCCTTGCGCAGTTCGTCCGCTTCAGAAGCCGTATACCCGGCAAGTTCAACCGCTGCGCGCATAATCTGCTCTTGATACACCGGGATGCCGTAAGTATCCTCAAAAACCGGCGCCATCGCCGGGTGGCGGTACTCAACCTTTTCCTCGCCGTGCATACGGCGAATGTAAGTGGGAATAAAATCCATCGGTCCCGGGCGATAGAGCGCCACCATTGCCACAACGTTATCCAGGTTCTTAGGCTTCATTTCAATTAAGTAGCGCCGCATCCCCGAGCTTTCCACCTGGAACACCCCCGCAGTCTCCCCCCTACCCAGAAGTTCAAAAGCCGCCGCGTCGTCTATGGGAATGTTGTGCAAATGAAAATCCAGGTTATATCGCTGGCGAATGAGGGCGCAGGCGCGCGCCATCACCGTCAAAGTTGCCAAGCCTAGAAAATCCACCTTGAGCAAACCCAAGTCGCCCAGGATGTTCATCTCAAATTGCGTAACCGTCTTGATTGGCGTGTCTTCCGCCGAGCTGGTCGGACGGTGTAGAGGTAAATATTCGATCAACGGGTTATCTGTAATCACCACTCCGGCAGCGTGCGTACCGGCATTCCGCACCACTCCCTCCATTTTCTTTGCGCTGTCAATCAACTCGCTGATGTATTTCTTTTCCTCGTCCTTTTTCGCTTCATCATATACTTGTTTAAACTCGATCACATTTTCAAGCGCTTCAGCGATGTTCACCGGGTTACCCGGCACGTTGGGTATGAGCTTGGCAATCCGGTCCACTTCAGAAAGCGGAATATCCATCACCCTGCCAACGTCGCGAATAGCCGCGCGCGCCTTCATCGTCCCAAACGTGATGATTTGCGCTACCTTGTCCTCGCCATATTTGCGTGCGCAATACTCCATCATCTCAAAGCGGCGGTCGTCCTGAAAGTCCAGGTCAATGTCCGGCATCGAGATGCGCCCCGGGTTAAGGAAACGCTCAAAAATTAAACCGTGCAGCAAGGGGTCAATACTGGTAATCTCGAGTGTGTAGGCGACAATCGAACCAGCCCCCGAACCACGCGTGTTATACCAGATGCCTTGCTCGCTTGCAAACCGACACAGATCCCACACGATCAGAAAATAGGCGTCAAAACCCATCGTGTGGATAATCTCCAATTCATAATCAAGGCGTTTTTGGGCTGCCGAGTCGGCGCTCACCGTGCCATAACGGCGCGCCAATCCTTCCTGGCACAGTTTGCGCAGGTAAGTTTGCGTATCGTACCCCTGGGGAACTTCAAAACGCGGCAGGCGGTATCCCTTAAAACCCAAGTCCAATTCACAGCGCTCTGCAATCGCCAGTGTGTTTTCAATTGCCCCCGGCACGTCACCAAAAAGTTGGCGCATCTCTTCCGGCGTGCGCATGTAATACGAGCGATCCGTCATCTTCATGCGTTTGGGGTCGTTTAACACCGTACCCGTTTGCAAACACAACAATATATCTTGTAAGTAAAAATCTTCCGGTTTGAGATAATGTACGTCGTTGGTGGCGACAAAACGGGCGTTATAGCGCTTGCCTAATTCCAGCAGCGTATGATTCACCCTTTGCATTTCCGGGATGTCGTGGCTCTGCAATTCAAAAAAATAATTCTCCGCCCCAAACACCTGGTAATACCAGTCCAGGCGCTCTTGCGCCGTCTTAAGATTATCGGCAAGAATGGCGCGCGGCACCTCACCGGTCAGGCAGCCGGTTGTACAGATCAACCCCTCGGCGTGCTGCGCCAGAAAATCACGGTCAATCCGCGGGTAGTAATAAAACCCCTCCAACTGTGAAGCCGAAGCAATTTGCAGCAAATTCCTGTAACCGCTCTCGTTTTGCGCCAGCAGCAGCACGTGGCTGGACTTTCGGTCAAGTTGTGTATCGCGGTCATTCATGCTGCGCGCCGCCAGATACGTCTCCAAACCGATGATTGGTTTTATCCCCGCCTTCATGGCAGCCTGATAAAACTCAATAACGCCAAACATCACCCCATGATCGGTTAACGCCAGGGCAGGCATACCCAGTTCTTTGGCGCGATTCACCAGCGACTTAACACTGCATAAGCCGTCTAAAATGGAGTACGTGGAATGAACGTGAAGATGAACAAAAGACATGGCTCGCAAACTCGGACTTTCGCCCTAATTATAGCATCCTTCAACAACGTGTTTACTTAAAAAAGCAAAAAACTTAAGGGAAGCGCATAGATAGTTGACGTTGCGGGGAAAGGGAAGTACAATCTTGAACGTGTCTACCAAAGCTATCCTTGTCCCTCTCCTGAACCCCAACGAACCCCAGGCGGTGCTCGTCAGTTTGCACGTGCATCCTGGGCAGAAAGTGGACTCAGGCGATTTACTCTGCATCCTGGAAACGACCAAATCCACCAACGAAGTCCTGGCGGAATCTGCTGGTTACGTTACCGCTCTGCATTTCAGCGCCGGGCAAATGGTTAACGCCGGCGACGTGTTGTGTTACCTGGCAGACTCGCCAGACGAGCCGCTTCCATCCGATACCATTCAACAAAACACCCACAGCCACACAGAAGACCCGCCCGCCTGGTTGCGCATCACCCAGCCCGCCCTGGCGCTTGCCCGCCAGCACAACCTGGATTTAAACAACCTGCCGCATGATACGCTGGTTACAGAAAACCTCGTGCGCCGTTTGCTGGAACAAAGCAGTCCTTCTGCCGCCGCAACAGAACCACAAATACAGCCCGCCCTTGCGTCAGCCTCTGCCGACCCGCAAGCCATCTTCATTTTCGGCGGTGGCGGGCACGCCAAAGCCATCATTGATTTGTTGCGCGCCCTGCACACCTACCACATCGTCGGCATCATAGACGATCACCAGCCGCGCGGCGCACAGGTGTTTGGCGTCCCGCTGCTCGGCGGCAGCGCTGAACTGCCCCGCCTTTACAACCAGGGAGTGCGCATGGCAGTCAACGCAGTTGGCGGCATCAGCAATATTCAAACGCGCATCCAGGTGTTTGAACGCCTGACCCAGGCAGGTTTTGTTTGCCCCACTCTCGTTCATCCCACCGCCTGGGTAGAACCCAGCGCTTCCCTCTCCGCCGCCATCCAGGTCTTCCCTCACGCCTACGTCGGCAGTGAAGCGCGCATCGGCTTTGGCTGCATCATCAACACCGGCGCAATTATCTCCCACGATTGTGTGCTGGAAGATTACGTAAACCTCTCTCCGGCTGCCGTTTTAGCCGGAGAGGTCAACATTGGCGCAGGCACCCTCGTCGGCATGGGGGTTACCGTCAACTTGAGAACAACCGTCGGCAAAGGCGCACGCATAGGCAACAGCGCCGTCGTCAAGGGAAACGTCGCCGATAACGCCATCGTGCGCGCTGGCAACATCCACCCCAAATAGGATAAGAAAAGTTAAGATTAAAATACCCCAAAACCACTTGCTTTTTTAATCAATTTCAGATATACTGTGGAAAATAGTGGGACGTAGTGGGAGATTGTGTGAGACGCCGAAGTACTCGGCGTTTTGCATCTTAAAAGGGGTAATCGAACGCATGTTCTTGGGTCAGTACCGTCACACCTTTGACGACAAGGGACGCTTAACCATCCCGGCTCGTTTTCGCGAGCTGCTATCGGACGGCGCCTACATCCTGCAAGGGCTTGACCGTAATCTGATGGTGTTTACAACTGCCGGCTTCGAGAAATTTTCTCAGCAAGTGAATCACACCTACATCACCGACTCAACCGCTCGCCAGTTGAAACGCCTCATCTTTGGTCGCTCCGACTTCGTCGAAGTAGACCGCGCCGGGCGTATTCTCGTTCAGCAATTTATGCGCGAATGGGCTGGGTTGACCAACGAAGCAGTCATCGTCGGCACCGGGAGTTACTTCGAGATCTGGTCGCCAGACACTTGGGCAGCCCAAGAAGCATCTTTGGAAGACCCACAAGCCAACGCAGAGCGCTTTGCTGCCTTCAATCTTTCTCCTGATTAGCCTATGGATACAGATGAAGGTCCCCGTAGCGCTCACGTCTCTGTACTTTACCAACAAGTTTTAAGTTACCTGAAACCACAGGCAAACGGACTTTACATAGATGGTACTCTTGGTGCTGGTGGGCACGCTGCCGGCATCCTGCAAGCCAGTGCCCCCTCTGGAAAACTGCTCGGCTTAGACGTTGATCCCCAGGCGTTAGAGATCGCCAAACAACGCTTATCTGTCTTCAGTGACCGCGTGGTTGTGCGTCACGCGTCCTACGTTACCCTCCGCCAGCAAATGCAGGACCTCGGCTGGCAAGCCGTAAACGGCATCCTCCTCGATCTGGGCGCTTCCTCCATGCAGTTTGATACCGTCCAGCGCGGCTTTTCTTTCCAAACCGAAGCCGAGTTGGATATGCGTTTCGACCCGCACAACCCGCTTAGCGCCGCCGACCTGGTAAACCATCTCGACGAACAGGAATTGGCAGACATCATCTACCGTTATGGTGAAGAACGCCGTTCCCGCCAGATCGCTCACGCCATCGTCCGCAGCCGTCCCATCCACACCACCACCCAATTAGCCGCTGTGGTTTCTCGCATGACCTCTACCGGAAAACATGGTTTACATCCTGCCACGCGCACGTTTCAGGCGTTGCGCATCGCAGTCAACCATGAACTTGAAGCGCTGCAAGAAGCGCTTCCGCAGGCGCTGGCAGCGCTTGCTCCAGAGGGAAGGCTGGTTGTCATTTCTTTCCATTCCCTGGAAGATCGCATCGTCAAGCAATTCTTCCGCCAGGAAAGTCGTGACTGCCTCTGCCCTCCACAACAACCAATCTGTACCTGTGCACACCGCGCTACGCTGCGAGAACTCACCCGCCGCCCGCTTGAAGCAGACACACAGGAAGTGAATCAAAATCCGCGCTCCCGCAGCGCCAGGCTGCGTGCGGCTTTTAAAACGGCATAATTCTTGCACGGCGTAAGTAAGTGTATACACTTACAGGAGCCATTTATGGAAACTACGGAAACAATATTACAAGCGGAAAAATTCATAAAGGACTCCTTAAAGCAAGCCCATCTGGAAGCTCCCTGGCGCAAGCAAGTTCAATTTGCGGCGTTGTTTCTCGCCCTGCTCATCGGCATTGCCATGCTCACCTGGATTTATCTGAGCGTCAGTTCCGAAGCCGTAAAAGCCGGCAGAGAAATCCAAATCATGCGTTCCTTCAACAAACACATCCAACAGGTCAACGCTGACCTGGAGGCGCAATACGCCTTTCTGATTTCTGCCGCAGTGATGAATGAGCGCGTCAAAAGCATGAACCTGGAACCAATTAACCCCGAAGCGCTGATCTACCTCACTGTGCCCGGCTACCAATCCGAATCCGTTCGTCTGGGTGCTCCCTCCAACTCTATCGCCATCGTTCAACCAAAAACCGATACACCGTTGATGGGTCCACAGTACAGCCAATCTTGGATTGATTGGTTGTTTCAGAAATCGCAGGAAATGCAACCCCTCTTTCGAGTTGTAAAGGAAAACCAGCCATGAACACCATTTCCCCGCGCTTCCGCTCGATTGGTATTCTTCTAACCGTCATGGGCATCGCCATCATACTTCAAATTGTGCGTATGCAGTTCAGCGCTGACGCGCGCACAATCGAGACCGAAGTCGAAACCTACAGCTATTACAACCAGAAATTGGAGCCGATTCGTGGACTGATTTACGACCGCCACGGTAACCTGCTCGCCGGTAATAAAACCGTCTACGAAATTGGCGTTGATCCGCAGTATATTCCCGACCGCCTGGTGGATAAATTTATCTGGGCAGCCCTGACTGTCTTCCCCGACCTCGACCTCAGCGCATACGCCGAATACAAAGACCAGCCAGATGCGGAAATTCTGGCAAACATCATCGCCAGGCTAAAAGAAAAACAAGCCAAAGCCAAAGCCGAACACGATAGAAAGAATCTACACCAGAACTTTGTCTTGGAACGCTTCGCAACCCCCGAGCAGGCGTACCAGATATTCCAACTTGCCTTAGACATCGAAAAAGTCGAACTGAATAAAAAATACAGCTATATGGAGGAAGACCTCCACATTCCAGATCAGACGGTCTACTGGATGCAATTCGTACACCCCCTGGGATTGAACTTTTTTCGTCACTACGACCGCATCTATCCCGAAAAATCCCTGGCTTCCAACGTCATTGGTTTTGTCAGCCGCGATGCCAAGGTAGACATGCAAGGCGTCGAGGGGAAATACGACCGTATCCTGGCAGGCAATTCAAAGCTGGTGTCCATCTCGCGCAACCCAAACGAAGCCGGAAAATCACCCACGCAACCTGAAGGCGCCAGCATTGTGCTCACCCTGGACCGCGAAATGCAGGCTGAAATTGAGACAATCGCCGATAACACCTTAAAAGACACCGAAGCCACCTCCGTTACGATCGTGGTGATGGACCCCAAAACCGGGGAAATTCTGACCATGGCGGTCAGCAACCGCATTGACTTAAACCAGCCCGACCAGTACGGCGAGACGTACGATTTTGCCTATCTTTTCAATCGCGCCGTCAGCGTCGCCTACGAGCCAGGCTCCGTGTTTAAAGTCCTAACCATGGCAGCCGGTTTGGACGCCGGGGTTGTGAAGCCGGATACAGTTTTCCGGGACACGGGCGTGTTTGAAATCCTCGACGCGAAATACTACAACTGGGACCGCGCTGCTCACGGCGACGTTACCATGCAGCAATGCATGGAAAAATCACTCAACGTTTGTCTTGCCTGGGTGGCTACCCAACTTGGCAATAAACAATTTTATAAATACATGCAAAATTTCGGCATCGGCAGTTATACCGGCGTTGACCTCGCCTTTGAAACCCCGGGGCGATTAAAGCTGCCAGAAGATGACCTCTGGACGCCAGCGGAATTGGGTGCAAATTCCTTCGGGCAGGGCGTGGACGTTACCACAGTGCAAATGCTCATGGCTATTTCAGCCGTCGCCAGCGACGGTCAAATGCGCATGCCCCATCTGGTCAAGGCTCTCATCGAAAACGGGCGTCAGCACGAGGTGACTCCCCAAATCGTTGGCGCACCCATCTCAGCCCAAACCGCTCGCACTCTCACGCAGATGCTCACCGAATCTCTCGAAAACGGCGAAGCCCAGAACGTGCTCGTCCCCGGCTATCGCGTTGCCGGAAAAACAGGCACCGCCCAAATCCCCATTCCCGAAGAATTCAGATACGACGACCAGCTCACCAACGCCTCTTTCGTCGGCTGGGGACCTTCGGATGACCCGCGCTTTCTTGTTTACGTGTGGGTAGAAAAACCTTTGACAGATTCGTGGGGTTCCACCATCGCCGCACCGGTGTTCCGTCAGGTGGTGGAACGCATCGTAGTTCTCATGGACCTGCCGCCAGACGCAAAGCGGCAGGAATTAGCCAACACCGCGGCTCTGGTAAACAGCCAGGCAGTTACGGATCCGGCAGCGGACGTGCCGTTGCCGCAGGAACAATAAGGAATGTGGATGGCTGATTGATATGTTAACCCTGGCGACCATACTCGACGCACTGCAGAAAAACAGTGCGAATTTTGCCTTCCCCCGGGAAGGCACGCTGCGCGCAGATGACGTCATCATCAGCGATGCGGTCATCGATTCGCGGCGCGCTTCCCCAGGTGCGCTGTTTGTCGCTTTAAAGGGTGAAAACGTGGATGGGCACGACTTTGTCGCCGACGCATTTCAGCGCGGCGCAAGCCTGGCGCTCATTGAGCGCCCTATTAGAGGAGATTTCCCCACCCTCGACCTGCGCCATGCTGCGATCCATACCTCGCAGTCCTTCCACTTCGGGCAGCCTGTCTGCCTCCTGGCGGAGGATAGCCTGCAAGCTTTGCAACACGTCGCACACTTCTGGCGGCGCAAGCTGCCCGCGCGCGTCATCGGCATCACCGGCAGCGTTGGAAAATCCACCACCAAAGAGGCTGTAGCGGATATCCTGGCACAACGGTACCATACCCTGCGTAACGAAGGAAACTTGAACAACGAAATTGGTTTGCCCCTTTCCCTGTTACGCCTGACCGAAGAACACGAACGCGCCGTGCTCGAAATGGGGTTTTACGTCCCCGGCGAAATCGCTTTCCTGTGTGAAATCGCCCAGCCGGAAGTTGGTGTAATTACCAACATCGGCAGCGTTCACGCCGAGCGGGCTGGCTCCTATGCAGCCATTGCCAGCGGCAAAGCTGAATTAATCCAATCCCTTCCAGCGCATGGCGTGGCTGTACTCAACTACGACGATGAGTGGGTACGTAGCATGGCAGATAAAACCAGCGCCCAGGTTTTCTTTTACGGCATGACTCCCGCCGCCGACTTGTGGGCAGATCACGTAAGAGGTTTGGGGTTAGATGGAGTTAGCTTCGTTTTGCATCATCAAGGCGAAGAAATCCACGTCCATACCCCCATGCTGGGCACCCACTCTGTGCAAACATCCCTGCGCGCTGCGGCTGTTGCCTTGCTGGAAGGATTAACGTGGCAGGAAATCCACACCTGCCTGCAAAACCTGCATAACCGCCTGCGCATGCTGCCCACACATACGTCGCGCGGCGCGCTTGTATTGGACGATACGTATAATGCCTCTCCGGAATCAACTCTGGCAGCTCTAAACCTGCTGGCTGAGGTTCAAGGACGCAAAATTGCAATTCTAGGCGACATGCTTGAACTTGGACCTTATGAAATTGAAGGACACCAGCAGGTAGGGCTGCGCGTGGCTAAGGTAGCCGAGCAATTAATCACCGTCGGCGTGCGTGCTCACACCATCGCCGCCAGTGCTCGCACGGCTGGGCTTTCCCCAGAAAACATTCGCGAGTTTGAAACCAGTCAGGAAGCAGCCGCCTACTTGCAAGACCGTTTTTCACAGGGAGATACTATTCTCGTCAAAGGCTCGCGCGGGGTGCACATGGAAAAAATCATAGACGCATTGGAGGTCATCCCATGACGCAAGCATCCATCGCCACCGCCCTCGCCCTGGCTGCCATCAGCTTCATCCTCACCGTGATCTGGGGTTCCCCGCTGATCCGTTTGCTGCAACACTTTAAAATTGGCAAAGTGATTCGCGTGGAAGGACCGCAGCAACACCTCACAAAATTTGGCACCCCCACCATGGGAGGTGTGATGATTATAGTACCGGTAACCATGATCACCATTTTACTGAATGCAACCACCCTCATCGGTTTAAAAATCTTAGGGCTATCCGCCTTGGTCCCTCTCGGCACAATGCTTGGATTTGCCTTTTTAGGTGCAATTGATGACTGGGAAGGTATTCGCGGCGCACGGCGCGGCTTGGGAATGCGCGCCCGCACCAAATTCGCCGTTCAGGTGGTTTTCGCGATTCTAATCAGCGCGGCTCTCCAATTTGTCCTCAAAGTGCCAGACCTCTACATCCCCGGCGTGAATCTCAGCCTCAAGCTGGGTTACCTATACATGCCTTTTGCCGCTTTCGTCATTATTGCTGCATCAAATGCAGTCAATTTCACCGACGGCTTAGACGGTATGGCAGGGCTAATCTCTGCCACCTGTTTTGCCGCCTACGCCTGCATCGCCATCCTGCAAAGCCAGGACTTCATCGCCCGCTTCTGTTTCACCATCGTCGGGGCTTTGTTCGGCTTTTTGTGGTTTAACGTACACCCGGCGCGCCTCTTCATGGGAGATACCGGCGCTCTCGCTCTCGGCGCCACCCTGGGTGTCGTTTCATTAATGACCGGTCAGGCGCTCTTACTCCCTCTGATTGCTATTATTCCTGTCGCGATTACTTTAAGCATCATCATTCAAACCACTTATTTTAAATATACCAAGCGCAAGTTCGGCGAAGGACGACGCGTATTCAAAATGGCTCCTTTGCACCATCACTTTGAGTTATCCGGCTGGAGCGAGACACAAGTCGTACAACGTTTCTGGCTGATTTCCCTGCTGGCAGCCCTGATCGGTGTGGCATTGGCGGAGGTATAAACAGACATGATGACCTGGCAAGGCATTCGAGTTCTCATTATAGGTGGCGCAAGGCAGGGGCTTGCTCTTGCCAGATACCTCACCACACACGGCGCGCAGGTAACCTTGAACGACCAGCGCAACCGCGAGCAAATGAGCAGCGCAGTAGACACCCTCTCCGATTTGCCCATCCGCTGGCATTTGGGCAGCCATCCCCTCAACCTCTTGGAGGAGTGCGACCTGGTCTGTCTTTCTGGCGGGGTACCTCTCACTCTCCCTATCGTAGGAGAGGCGCTAAAACGGGGAATTCCTCTTTCCAACGATTCGCAAATCTTCTTTGAAGCCGCACCCTGCCGCATCATCGCTATCACCGGTTCGGCAGGTAAAACCACCACAACCACCCTGTTCGGACGCATGGCGCAGGCTGCCGTGCGCCACATCCCCGGCTCTCCTCGCGTTTGGGTTGGGGGAAACATCGGCAACCCGCTCATCGCCTATGTGGATGAAATGCAACCCAACGACATGGCTGTCGTGGAACTTTCCAGCTTTCAATTAGAGCAAATGACCCGCTCCCCGCACATAGCCGCTGTTCTCAACATCACTCCCAACCACCTCGATCGCCACGGCACGATGGCAGCTTACACAGCCGCCAAAATGCGCATCCTCAGCCACCAGAAAGAGGACGACGTCGCTATTCTTAACCGCGAAGACCCCGGTGCGTGGGCGCTTGCCAGCGCCGTAAAAGGTACTTTGTATTCTTTTGGCATCCAGGAGCCAGACGGTGAAGCCTTTGCCACCTTCGTTCGCAAAGGCGAAATTACGTTGCGTTTGGGCGCGCTAGACCTGCCGCTCATGCCGATAAACGTCATCGCCCTGCGCGGCAGACACAACTTACAAAATGTATTGGCGGCTTGCGCGCTCGGCGCTGCTGCGGGCTTCCCCGCCTCTGCCATGCAAAACAGCGCAGCAGATTTTTACGGCGTGCCGCACCGCCTCGAACTTGTGCGCACCTGGAAAGGCGTAACCTGGTACAACGATTCGATCGCCACCGCGCCCGAAAGGAGCATCGCTGCCATCCATTCTTTCGAGGAACCTCTCGTCTTGCTTGCTGGCGGCAGAGATAAAGACCTGCCCTGGGATAAATTCGCCGAGGTAGTTCAGGAGCGCGTTGACCACTTAATTCTCTTCGGTGAGGCGGCGGAAATAATTTCCCAGGCGATGGAAAATAATCCAGGGCGCAAAAATTCCACCCGCCCGCACACAATCCAACGCTGCGCTGACCTGCACACAGCCGTGCTCGCCGCAGCCCAAACTGCCGAAGCTGGGGACGTCGTATTACTCTCTCCGGGCGGCACCAGCTTTGATGAATTTAAAGATTTTGAAGAACGTGGTGAAAGGTATCGCACATGGGTGAACAAACTTACGTAGAAATGAATCCTACCCCTGCCATGCCAGCCGCTAAAAAACCGCTGGCGGTGGATTTAGGCATAGACCTGCCTTTGGTGCTGGTCTCTCTTACGCTGGTTATTTTTGGCTTATTGATGGTCTATTCAGCCAGTTGGGACGCTTCCATTCTTAAAACCGACGATAGCTCGCCCACGTATTACTTCAATCTCCAGTTGCTTTGGTTGGCAATAGGCTTGGTCTCTGCCGCCATCACCACCTGGCTGGATTATCACAAATGGCAATTCTTTTCCCTGCCAATGATGGGCATAACCGTATTTCTTCTGATCGGCTTGCTGCTTGTGGGTGAGTCCGACCTGGGTTCCGTGCGCGCCATGTACGGAGAGTCCATCCGCCCCGCAGAACTGGCAAAACTCGTCATCATTCTCTATCTCTCCGTCTGGCTCATCGCCCGCCGCGATCAACTCAACACCTGGAACCTCGGTTTAGCCCCACTGACAGCCATCCTGGGCTTAGTCGGTGGGTTGATCATGTTACAACCCGATCTCAGCGCAGCATTAACTGTCGTCATGCTGGGCGGATTGTTGTTCTTTTTGGCAGGCAGCAACCTGCGTCAAATTCTCGTCTTATTGATCGGCGTGCTCATTATTGGTGGTTCGCTTGCCTGGCTGGTCAGCGACACCGGGCGCACCCGCATCACGGATTACTTGAGCGGCTTGCGAAACATCCAGGAATCCTCCGACCACGTGCGCTATTCATTGGCTGCATTTGTTAAAGGCGGTCTGGTTGGCGTCGGCGTCGGCAAGAGCAACGTCAAACACGTCGGTTTGCCCATCCCCCATACCGACAGTATTTTCGCGGTCGTTGGGGAAGAAACGGGAATTTTGGGAGCAGCCGGGCTTGTCTGCCTGTACTTGCTCTTCCTATGGCGTTCACTCGTCATCAGCCAGCGCGCCCCGGATATGCTGGGAAAACTCATCGCTGCTGGCATCGGCTTCTGGATTACCATTGAAGCCATGTTTAACATGGCAGCTATGTTAGGCTTGGTGCCCTTCCTGGGGAACGTTTTACCTTTTATGAGTTATGGTGGCTCCAATCTAATCATCACACTTACCGGGATAGGCATTTTGTTAAATATTGGACGGCTTTCAAACCAAAAAGACAAGGAGAGGACTCAACCATTCCATGCGGTTGTTGATTTGCGCGGGAGGCACGGGCGGCGGCGTGTACCCCGCTTTGTCTATCCTGCAAACCCTGAAGCATAATCAGGAACAGGCACACGCATCCGGCGCGCCTCTCCTCCAGGACGATGTCCTCTGGGTAGGCAGCCAGGATGGGTTGGAAGTGAACTTGGTGCAACGCGCCGGAATTCCCTTCGAGGCGATTCCAGCAGCCGGAGTTCACGGTGTAGGGCTGCGCGCCTTACCCGCCAACCTCACCAGGCTGCTGCGCGGCTTTTTTGCCGCCTCACGCCTCCTTGCAGACTACAAACCAGACGTGCTGCTGTTCACCGGCGGTTACGTAGCCATTCCAATGGCGTTGGCTGCCCGCTCTCCTTTACGCCGCACGCCGCGTCCTTCCATCTTTCTCTACGTACCAGATATAGAGCCAGGCATGGCGCTTAAGGCGCTTGCCCGTTTCGCCGATTGCATCGCAATCACTGCGCCAGAATCGCGCCATTTCTTCTCCGCCCGAGCCAACACCGTCGTTACCGGTTATCCGGTGCGCCCTGACCTCGCCGGTCGTCAAAAAGAACACGCGCGCCGTTCCCTCAACCTCGCTGAGGATTTACCCGTCGTACTGGTTTTCGGCGGAAGCCTGGGAGCGCGTTCCATCAATCGCGCCTTATTCCCCGTGCTTGCCAAATTGTTGGAAAAAGCCCAGGTTCTGCACCTGAGCGGAAACCTGGACTGGGATGAAACCCAGGCACACGCCCGCTCGCTGCAACACAGCCACCCCCAGCTTGCCGCGCGTTATCACGCCTTCCCTTATCTGCACGAAGACATGGCAGACGCCCTGTGCGCTGCAGACCTAAGCGTGTGTCGCGCTGGCGCCTCGACCCTGGGAGAACTCCCCGCCGTCGGATTACCTGCCATCCTGGTGCCCTATCCGTTCGCCTGGCGTTATCAGCAGGTGAACGCAGAATATTTACACAAACACGGCGCAGCGGAAATCGTGCCAAACGACGACTTACCTGCCCGCCTTTTACCTCTCGTTACTGAATTGATAGAAAACAGGGAAAAACGGCTGCGCATGAGTACAGCCATGCACAGTCTTGCCGCACCGAACGCGGCGCAATTGATTCTGGATTGGATGAAGCGCATTTCACCCTCCCAAGCAAGCCTACAAGGATAGAGCATGGTACTGATTAATCTTGTTTCCGTTTTTTATCTGATGATTATCATCTTTGGCATTATCGGCGCAATGCGCGGCTGGGCAAAGGAAATCCTTGCCACGTTTAGCGTCATCCTCGCCATGTTTGTAATCAGCGTTCTGGAGAATCTCGTTCCATTCATCAAAGAAGCATTGAGCGCTTCCTCTCCGGCGATTCACTTCTGGGTGCGCGCCACCATCCTTGTTTGCCTGTCCTTCTTTGGTTACCAAAGCCCCACCATGCCGCAATTTGCCAACAAAACCAAAGGGGAGCGCATCCAAGACCGGCTGCTAGGGCTTATTTTGGGGATGGTTAACGGCTATCTCATCGCTGGCGCTTTTTGGTTCTACCTCGATCAAGCTGGATATCCTTTCAATACTGTATTCTTCAGTCCCGCAGCAGGGGACTGCCTGGCAAAATGCGTGCCTCAGGTGATGGATCAGGTGCAATGGGATAACCTGATCGCCAACCTGCCGCCTGCCAAACTCGCCGGTCCCGCCCTTTACATTGCCGTCGCCATTGCCTTTATTTTTATCGTCATCGTATTTATTTAAGTCTTAGGTATTTATGGAAGCGCAAAAGAAACACGTACACTTCATCGGCATTGGGGGCACTGGCATGTCTGCCATTGCTCTCGTGCTGCTGCAAAGCGGGTACACTGTCAGCGGTTCTGACCGTCAGATATCCCCGTTAGCGCACGCCTTGCAAAATGCTGGCGCGGTTGTGTACGCGGGGCATCAACCCGAAAATGTGCGCGGCGCGCATTTAGTAGTGCGCTCCTCCGCCGTGATGGACGACAATCCCGAAGTGATTGCCGCCCGCGCTGCCGGAATCCCCGTGCTCAAACGCATTGATTTTCTTGCCCAGGTTACTGCCGGAAAGAAGGTCGTCGCCGTCGCTGGAACGCACGGAAAAACCACCACCACTTCCATGATCGCCTGGATGCTGACCGCCTGCGGGAAAGACCCATCCTACATCATCGGCGGCGTACCTGCCAATCTTGGCGCCAACGCCCACGCCGGCAAGGGAGAGATTTTCGTCATCGAAGCCGACGAGTACGACCGCATGTTCCTTGGTTTACAGCCCGACGTTGCCGTGATTACCAACGTTGAACACGACCACCCCGATTGCTATCCCACTCCGCAAGAGTTTTATCAGGCATTTCTCCGCTTTGCAAGCCAAACCGCACCCGCCGGCACCCTGCTCGCTTGTGCGGATGATCCTGGCGCAGCCCGCCTGCTCGCCGAAATACAGGAGAAAGACATCCACGCCTTCTCCTACGGTCTCACACCAGGCTGTACTTATCAGGCGCAAAATCTGCTCTTCGATACGCAGCGCGGCGGCTACCGTTTCGACATCTTTCAAAAAAGCACAGATCAGAATCTGGGAGAAATTGCCTTACAAGTCCCCGGCAAACATAACGTGCTAAACGCCTGTGCGGCGTTGGCAGTTGCGCAAACCTTACATATCGCCACACAAGACGCCGCCCGCGCCCTGGCGAACTATCTTGGCACAGGCAGGCGCTTTGAAGTGCGCGGCAGCGCCAGGGGCATCACCATAATTGACGACTATGCGCATCACCCCACCGAAATCCAAACCACCCTCGCCGCCGCTCGCCAGCGTTTCGCCGGGCAGCCCATCTGGGTCGTCTGGCAGCCGCACACCTTTTCGCGTTCACGCAGCCTCTTCGAGCGTTTCTGCGCCTCCTTCCACGAGGCGGATCACTTGCTCATCACCGAAATTTACGCCGCCCGCGAGCCTGTTCCAGCCGATTTTTCTGCCCTGCACTTTGTGCAAGCCATTCAAAAAACCGGACACCCGGACGTGCGTCTTTGCGCCTCCCTATCCCAGGCAACCGATACCCTGTTGAGCCAACTCCACAGCGGCGACGTTTTGCTCGTCCTCTCCGCCGGAGATGCCGAACAAATCAGCGCCGCCGTTTTGGCGGGCTTGCATCCCCCCGTCCCATCTCATCCCCAACACACGCAAATCAGGCGCGCCCTGGCAAAATTTGGCGAACGTCTTCAGTTCGACGTTTCGTTGGCGCGTTACAACACCATGCGCACCGGCGGCGCTGCCGATGCGCTTTTGCTCGTCCATTCTGCCATCGAGTTAGCCCAGGCAGCCGCCCTTCTCTGGCAAAGCCGCATCCCCTTCACCGTTTTAGGCAGCGGCTCTAACGTTCTCGTAAACGATGGCGGATTTCGTGGCGTGGTGCTCATCAATCAAGCACAACAAGTGATCTTCCATGATGACACGGCTGGACAAAGCGTTTGGGCTGAATCAGGTGCGAATTTGGGTTTGATCGCCCGCCAGGCTGCCCAGCGCGGCTTGAGCGGTTTGGAATGGGCTGCCGGCATCCCCGGCACGCTCGGGGGCGCAGTGGTTGGCAACGCCGGTGCTCACGGCAGCGAAATCGCCAAGGATTTAATCGTGGCAGAAATCTTGCACCGAGATATAGCAATGAAGATGGACGTTGATACCCTCGATGAACAAACCAAAGCCGGCGAGGCGTGGACTGCGCAACAGATGGAATTTGTATACCGCAGCAGCGCGCTGAAACGCAACCCGGGTACAGCTATCGTGCTTGCTGCGCAGCTTCGTCTGCACGTTGCAGAGCTGGAACAAATACAGGCGCGCATGGAAGATTACTTAAGCCGCCGTCGTCGTTTGCAGCCCACAGGGGCAAGTCTGGGATCCATCTTCAAGAACCCGCCCGGAGATCACGCCGGAAGGCTGATTGAAGCCTGCGGACTTAAAGGAAAACGTATCGGCGGTGTAGAGATCAGTCCCTTGCACGCCAATTTCTTTATAAGCGACGGATCAGCCAGCGCACAAGACGTTTGTAACCTCATCCGTCTGGCACAGCACACTGTCGCCGAAAAATTCGGCGTCCATCTGGAAACTGAAATCGAATGGATTGGAGATTGGACATGATGCAGCAAAAACTCAGCGTTGGCGTCATTTTTGGTGGGCGGTCTGGTGAGCACGATGTCTCGCTCAATTCAGCTCGCTCCATCCTCGCCGCGCTTGACCCACATAAATACTCCGTGACGCAAATTGGCATCACGCAACAAGGAGTCTGGCTGGCAGGTAAAGACGCTCACGACACAACCGTACACGATGCCTTTCTGCGCAACAGCACCGATGGGCTTACCCCTGTAACCATCCTCCCCGATCCAAATTTCAAGGGCGTTTATACCGCCAAGAGGGGTGTCTTTGAACTCTTTGCAAAGTTGGACGTTGTCTTTCCCGTTCTGCACGGCACCTTTGGTGAAGACGGCACCCTGCAAGGGCTGCTGGAACTCAATGACATCGCTTACGTAGGCGCCGGCGTGGTTGGTTCTGCCGTGAGCATGGATAAAGCTATCTGCAAAGACGTGCTGCGTTCTCACGCCATCCCCGTCATAGATTGGAAAGTGATCCTGCGCGCCCACATCGAACAGGATTTATCAAGCGCAGTACAGGCTGCCGAACAGGTTGCTCCTTACCCCCTCTTCGTTAAACCGGCAAATCTGGGTTCATCGGTAGGCATCAGCAAATGCCACAATCACGCCGATTTGCTGGAAGGGTTGATCGAAGCTGCCCGCTACGACCGACGTGTGATCGTCGAGCGCGGCATTTCAGCTCGCGAAATCGAAATCGGCGTGCTGGGAAATGAAAATCCGCAAATTTCAGTCGCCGGGGAAATAATCCCCTCGCGCGAATTTTATTCCTACGAAGCCAAATATCTTGACGACCGCTCCGAACTCCTCATCCCCGCTGCGCTGTCAGCCGACCTGGAGCGTGATATTCGGGAATACGCCCTGCGTGCTTACCAGGTAACAGATTGCGCCGGAATGGCACGCGTAGATTTCTTGTTGGATAAAGATACAGGCGGCTTGTATCTCAGTGAATTGAATACCATCCCTGGTTTTACAAAAATCAGTATGTATCCCAAAGTTTGGGAAGCCAGCGGTGTATCCTACACACAATTGGTAGACCGCCTGATTCAACTGGCATTAGAACGCAAAGCGCAGCGTCAGCGCACCCTCTACAGCAGGGAAGACCTTTCAAGGGAGAGTAGAGGCTATGTTTAGTAAAAAGAAAGAAACGACCCGTTCCGAATCCGTTCGTCTCCGCAGAGACAAACAACCCACGCGCCGCAAACCGATACCCGTGCAGCGTTCGGCTGCCGCACAGGTAGAGCCAAGCCTGCCCCCGGTTATGGTCCGTAACGGTTCTTTCGGAACACCGATGGCAGCCCGTCAGCAAAAGCCGCGTCGCCGCCTAGACCTTCCCTTAAACCTGCCGGGTGTGGAATTGCGCCTGCCCTCTATGCCCGTCATTCATCTGGGTTGGCGCTCAATCTCAGGTGTTCTTTCCTTAATCCTTGCCGGGTTGTTCTTGTTCCTGTGGACTTCGCCGACATACCAGGTTAAACGCTTGTCCATTGATGGCTTGCAGCGTCTGAACGCAGAAGAAATATTAAATACTCTTCAACTAAATGGGCAATCCATTTTTACATTAAGCCCGCACCAAATGGCACAAGACTTGCAAGATATATTTCCAGAATTGACAGATGTATCTATTGAAATTAACCTACCCGCAGAGGTGTACATTGCTGTAACAGAACGCCAGCCGGTGCTTGCCTGGAAACAACAAGACCAAACCATCTGGGTGGACGCGGACGGGGTTAGCTTTGCCGCACGCGGCGAAGACCCCAGTCTGGTTACCATAAACGCCAACGCTGCCCCCACCCTCTTAGAAAACGTGGACGTGTTGAACGGTCAGTTTATGTCCAAGGAAGTTGTGGAATCCATCCTAAAGCTGGCTTCTCTTGCTCCCGCTAACACCAGCATTATTTATGACAAGCAAAATGGGCTGGGTTGGCAAGATCAACTAGGTACACAGGTACATTTCGGGACGAGTATGGAAGAAATGGACGTCAAAATGAATATTTATAAAGCTATTATCACGTATACAACCCAAAACGGACTACAACCCGTTTTAATCAGCGTGGCATATCCGCATGCCCCGTATTTTCGTCTGGAGCAATGAAAGCCAATGGATGAACCGATCATTGTTGGAATTGACGTTGGTACGAGTAAAATTTGTACCTTGATTGCCCGCCCAGAGGGGAACAATCGCATCCAGATTCTCGGCGCGGGCGTTGAGCCGTCCCAGGGCATCCGCAAGGGAGTCGTGGTAGATTTGATGGCGGCTTCCCAAGCCATAGCTCGCTCCATAGAAAAAGCCGAGCGTACCTCCGGTTACGAAGCCAACGCTGCCTTGGTCAGCTTGGCTGGCTCCAACGTGTCATCTGTCAACAGCAAAGGTGTCGTGGGGATCTCCGGCGACGTGATTGATGCAGACGACATCGCCCGTGCGCTTGAATCCGCCCGCGCCGTGGCGATCCCGCACAACCGTGAAATTATCCACGTCATTCAGCGCGGTTTCACCATAGATGGGCAGGGCGGTATTCGCACCCCCATCGGAATGCACGGTTACCGTCTGGAAGTCGAGGCGCACATAATCACCGCTTCGGCTGCAACGGTGGAAAACCTGCGCAACTGCGTCGCCAATTCCGGCATCGAAGTAACCCAGTTTGTGCTCAATCCACTGGCTTCCGCCGAAGTCGTCCTCAACGAAACAGAGCGCCAGATGGGCGTCGTCGTGTGTGATGTAGGCGGCGGCACAACTGACCTGGCGATTTACATTGATTCCGACATCTGGCACACCGCCGTGCTCAACATCGGCGGCGACCTCATCACCTCCGACATTGCACATGGTTTACGCCTGCCCACCCCCACCGCCGAAGAAATCAAAATCCAACACGGCTACGCCGTGCAATCGGAAGTGCGCCCAGACGAGTCGTTCAACGTCAAGTCGTTTGGAGACGAAAAACCCACCCAGGTCAGCCGCGCCGATTTAGCCTACATCATCGAAGCGCGCATGGAAGAGATCTTTGCCCACATTCTCAAAGAAATCAAACGCTCTGGTTACGACGGTCTGCTGCCCGCAGGCATCGTCTTCACCGGCGGAACCAGCGCCATGCCCGGCTTGCGCACTCTGGCAAACCGCGTCTTCGACTTGCCGGTGCGCGTTGCCCAGCCGGAGGGCATCGTCGGTATGGTAGATAAATTGCAAAGCCCCGCCTATTCCACCAGCATCGGGCTTATTCGCTGGGCTTTACTAATGAACGAATTCCTGTCTCAGCCGGAACGCAGGCGCCCCTCACATTCCGAGGGCAAAAGCTGGGAGAAGGTAAAAGACTTTTTAAAACTAATGTTGCCATAAAGGGAGCTTGTTTAACTTTTATAAATTCAGGAGGAGGTACAAAATGACGACAAAAAGTGGGAATGATACGATCAGCATGAACCAATTAGAGTCTTTTGCACGCATCACCGTTCTGGGTGTGGGCGGAGGCGGTTGTAACGCTGTCAATCGTATGATTGATGAAGGGATTCAAGGAATTGAATTCGTCGCAATCAACACGGATGCACAAGCCTTAATGAACTCGAAAGCCAAAACGCGCGTGCGCATCGGTGAAAAACTCACCCGCGGGCTTGGCTCCGGGGGCGACTCAGACGTTGGACACCAGGCTGCCGAAGAATCTGCCGAGGCGCTGTACGAGGTACTGAAAGGCTCCGACATGGTGTTCGTTACGGCTGGCATGGGCGGCGGCACAGGCACAGGCGCCAGCCCCATCGCGGCTCAAATCGCCAAAGACGTGGGCGCCTTGACCATCGGCGTGGTTACCAAGCCATTCACCTTTGAAGGGGGACGGCGCTTGCAAGTTGCCGAGAGCGGTATCGAGAAACTCAAAGAACACGCCGATACGCTCATCGTCATCCCCAACGACCGCCTGCTGCAGATCGTGGATAAACGCGTCAGCATGAACGACGCCTTTCGCGCCGCCGATGACGTGCTTCGTCAGGGCGTGCAGGGCATTTCAGAATTAATTACCATCCCTGGTTTAATTAACCTCGACTTTGCGGACGTGCGCACGATTATGTCTGAGGGCGGCGCTGCCCTCATGGCTGTCGGCAAGGCGTCCGGTGAAGACCGCGCCCGCATTGCCGCCGAACAGGCGATTTCCAGCCAATTGCTCGACATCACCATTGACGGCGCACGCGGCATCCTCTTCAACATCACCGGCGGCCCAGACCTGACCCTCTTTGAGGTCAATCAAGCCGCCGCCATCATCAAAGAGACTGCTCACCCAGACGTCAACCTCATTTTCGGTGCTGTTATTGATCACAACATGGGCGACGAAGTGCGTATTACCGTGATTGCCACCGGTTTCGAACGTCCAGCTATGCCCCGCCGCGTGATGGAAACACCCAAAGCGCGCATCGAGCCGCGCCTGGAACAACCGGTCAGCGTTGGCGCGCCCGTCAGCCAGAGCGCCCTCCCGCGCAAAGATGTCTTCGTTCAAAGCATTAACCGGGAGGAGATTGATATTCCTGCCTTCATCCGCAAATACAAAGGCACCAGCCAATAAAGCACAACAAACACCTCTAATGTAGTTATCCGTCCTTCTCACAAAGGGCTGCTATCCCTCCTCCCGGCAGCCCTTTTTTCGATTCACACCTAAAAGTACTATTGACTTTGTGTGGAAAACAGTTATCCTAAGAGTAAGGCTATTAGCAATAATTTTGGCAACATTTTAAAATTTGACAAGGAGGTCAATAATGCAATCCAAAATAGCAAAGGCAAGCCAGAGTATCCTTTCCGTTTTCTTGCTCGTCGTTTTTCTGGCGGGATGCATCCCCGTACCCCAAACTCCCGTAAGCGCTAACCCAACCGCTACCATTCTTATCCCAATGACGGGAAAAGAGCAAGAGGAACTCCCTCCCCCTGCGCCCAGTGAAGCGGTTGCCGGCCCCGACAGACCAACCCCACCCCCAGCTCCCGCTGTCG
>CAZGDA010000033.1:0-24806 GCA_964524425.1 uncultured Anaerolineaceae bacterium
AGCCGCAACCCCCAAACCGGGACCTTCGGTGAAACTCACTCTAATCAACAAGATGGAAACCCAGGATGGCTACATCTTCTTAAACGGGTTGACCAATTTCTACCAGTATTACCTGGTTGCGAAATCTTACGCCAGCGAAAAAACCGGCACGGGTGAGACGATGAAACGCCTGCCCGACCACCCCAAATCAAACATCGTTACTTACGAATTGCGCAAAGACGTGTACGAAATTTCCATCATTTCCTGTGGAAGTATGAACTCCGGTTTGATGGAACTGATGCGCAACACCGAAATCGTATTTCCTTTATGCGAGCGAGATATGTATGGGAAGCAGTTTTACGTTGAGCCGCGTTCTGTATGTCTGCGCGACCCTGCCAACCCTGTTTGCAAGAAACAGGGATATATTTTCACCAGCAAGGGCAACAAGGGCGAAGCTTCAAAGGTCAAAGTACGCAAACCGCCCAGCGTGGACAGTTTTACGGACGACTGATCCTCTTTTTGTCAATAACACGAATTTCAAGCGATGTTTTTCTCGTAAGACATCGCCTTTTCCTTTAACAAACCGATAATATTCCAGGCAAGCTGTGCTTGTAAACGAGCTTGGAATCGTTTCCAGACCCCTATTAGAGGCTGGTGTCGTAGTTCTGTAACCTTTTATCACTTGTGCTTTTGGAGGTAGATTATGAAAGTATTGTTAGTCGGCGTCGGCGGTGTGGGAGAAGCGATTGCAGTAATTGCAAAACCTCAACCGTGGATGGAATTAATGGTTTTGGCTGATTATAACCTGGAACGTGCCAAAGAAGTGCAAGCCAAGCTGGGCGATGCGGCGCGCTTTCCGGTTGAATTTATTGACGCCAAAGATCAAAAGCAAATCGAAACCCTGGCTAGAAAATATCACGTTGACCTCATTATGAACGCCTGCGATCCTGTGTTCAATGAGCCGATCTTTGATGCGGCGTTTGAGGTTGGTTGTACCTACATGGACATGGCGATGACGCTTTCAGAGCCGCACCCCACCGAGCCGTTCAGCAAGACCGGTGTAAAACTGGGCGATTACCAGTTCGAACGCGCCAAGCTGTGGGAGGAAAAAGGGTTACTCGCCCTGGTGGGGCTGGGCGTGGAGCCAGGCATGGCAGACGTGTTTGCCCGGTACGCTCAAGATTTCCTCTTTGACGAAATTGAGGAAGTTGGCATCCGCGACGGCGCAAACATTGTCGTGCACGGCTACGATTTTGCCCCCAATTTCTCCATCTGGACGACTATCGAGGAATGCCTGAACCCACCGGTGATCTGGGAAAAAGAGCGCGGTTGGTTCACCACGGAACCTTTCTCTGAAGTGGAAGTGTTTGAATTTCCCGAAGGGATTGGTAAAGTGGAAGTCGTCAACGTGGAACACGAAGAAGTGCTGCTCGTGCCGCGCTGGGTGAAATGTAAGCGCGTAACCTTTAAGTACGGCTTGGGGGACGAGTTCATTGGCGTGCTTAAGACGCTCAAAATGATTGGTTTGGATAACAAAGAACCGATCAACGTCAAAGGGGTAAAGGTGGCACCGCGCGACGTGGTGGCTGCCTGCCTGCCTGACCCGGCGCACCTGGGTGACATTATGAGCGGCAAGACCTGCGCTGGCACGTGGGTCAAGGGCAGCAAAGACGGCAAGCCGCGCCAGGTATACCTCTACCAGGTGGCTGACAATGAGGAGTGCATGAAGAAATTTGGCTGCCAGGCAGTGGTGGCGCAGACGGCGTTTAACGCCGTGATTGGCATGGATTTGCTCCACAGCGGCACGTGGAAAGGCGTTGGCGTTTTGGGACCTGAAGCGTTCAAGCCGGTTCCCTTCATGGAAAAGATGGAAGCCTACGGCTTTCCGTACGGTATAAAAGAAATGTAGTATAGGATGAGGAGGAAGAGACATGGCAAGTGAAAAAGCGCAGGGAGATGCGATTCGCGCCGAGACCGGCAAATTAAAACGAGAATTGACGCTACTGCCGTTGTTTGGCATCATCTACTTCACGGTGTGCGGTGGCGCGTTCGGTGCCGAACCGATGGTCGGCTGGTCGGGCCCCGGTCTGGCAATTTTATTGTTCTTCTTAACCCCGTTGTTTTTCAGCATCCCCAACATGCTCATGGTGCGCGAAATGCAATCCATGATGCCCGTGGAGGGTGGCTATTATCATTGGGTGAAACAGGCGTTTGGACCGTTTGCCGGCTTTATGGCTGGCTGGATGAACTGGGTGGTTGCCTGGGTGGACGTATCCATCTATCCTGTTTTGGCGGCTTATTACCTGGGCTACTTCATCCCCGCGTTGCGCGAAGGCGCAGTCATCGGCGGGATGGAATTTTCCAGCGAGATGCTTTCCTTCTTCGTAGCATTGGTGCTGATTTGGGCAGTCAGTTACCTGAACATTCGCGGCGCCCGCCTGGCTGGTTTGACAACCAACTGGCTGGGCGCTATCATGCTGCTGCCGCTGATTCTCATTTCTGTGCTGGGCATTTACCAGTGGATTCGCAGCGGCGTAACCGTATCCTTGCCTTTCTTGCCAGAGGGGCAAACGCTCATTGGAGCGTTAAGCACGGGTATTTTCGTCGCCATGTGGAACTTCATGGGCTGGGAGTTGCCTGCGGCGGCTGGGGATGAAATCGTCAACCCCAAACGCACCTATCCCTTGGCGATGGTGATGGTGTTGTTCGCTGCCATCGCCACCTACGCCATCCCGACCGTTGCGGGTTTGTACGGCGGCGCCGGCGAAGACGGCAAGTATCAACTCTGGGGCATTGAGGAATACGAGAGCGGCGAGGGAATTGCGCCTGTGGTGGAGGAATACGGCATTGACCCGGCAAAGCTGGAGGAGTGGGGTGTTGACCCTGCCAGTTCGGTGGGTTGGGAATTCCCCGACATCGCCCACGCCATTGGGGATAAAATTACCGGCGAAAAGGACGGTGGGCTGGCGCGCTTCCTGGGCTTGGCGGTTACAATTTCCGCCGTGTTGAGCATGATCGGTTTGTTCATCGGGAATGGTTTAGGAGGTACGCGCGTCCCCTTTGCGATGGCAACCGACGGCATGATGCCGCGCTGGCTGGTGAAGGTGCATCCGCGCTACGGCACTCCCTGGGTATCCATCGTGATTTGTGCCATCATATTCAGCATTTTCTCGCTATCTGCATTTGCCGCCTTGGTGGTGATTGACGTGTTCCTGAACATGCTGGTGTTGATGGCGGAGTTCTTTGCCCTGTGGGTGTTACGCTTCAAGCGCCCCGAGCTGAAGCGCGATAAGGTGCCCGGCGGGTACCTGGGGCTGCTTTACGTAACCCTCGCCCCGCTAGCCATCATCCTGCTGGCAATTTATAGTCAGGTGATGGAGGAGGGGCTTAGCTCCATCGGTCTGGCGTTGATTGCTATGGCAATTGGAGCGGTGTTGTACTTCCCCATCAAGTACTTCATCAAGCCTGGCGTGCCGGACGTTGACCCCTACGAAGGGGAAGCGGAAACGGCGTAGAGGCTGTCGTTTTAATCGTTTTATAAAGGGCTGTCTAATAAGTTCTGACTTTGCGTTTTTCATACCAGATATGGGGTGAATTTCATAGAGAAACACCACAGATGGCATGAACCAAGGCGCACCCTTCTTATTAGACAGCCTCTTTTATCTATCGCCCTATCTGGCAAGTCCTGCAAACGGGGCAATCTACTTCGCCCTGTATTTTTCCTGGCGGGTGGAAAAAACCTGAATCTTAGTTAATACCCTTGACAAATATTATACCGTTCGGTATAATGTGAGTATGTCATCCGATAACCGAAGTGTCATTTTACGTCATGCGCTGGAGCTGTTCGCTGCGCGCGGTTACGACGCGGTGGGTGTGCAAGAGATTTGCGACGCCTCCGCCATCACCAAGCCGACTCTGTATCATTATTTCGGCAACAAACGCGGTTTGCTAGACGCGCTGCTGGGTGAGTATTTCGGGCGGCTTAACGCAAGCGTGGGGCAGGCGGCGGTTTATCATCGCGATTTGACTCACACCCTGACGGTAACAATCACGGCGTTCTTTCAATTTGCCTCCGCCTACCCGCTGTTTTATCGTTTTCAACTTGCCTTGTGGTTTGCCCCGCCCGAGTCGGAAGCACACCAGGCTGTTTCCCCCTGGCACCTTGAGCAATACAGGCTGCTCGAGACCCTGTTCACGCAGGCGGCGCAGGATCACGGGAACATGCGCAACCGTCAGCGTGCCTACGCCACTACATTTCTAGGCATGGTCAACACCTACGTTGGCATGGGGTTGAACGGTCATATTTGCCTGGATGACGAACTGACTTATCAGGCTCTCCACCAGTTCATGCACGGAATATTCTCGTAATACCCCTGGTAGCCAGCTATCGGTCGGATACACCTACGTATAAATATACCTAACGGTATGTATAAAAGGAGATATTTTATAATGAAACATTGGGCTTACGACGCTATTTTCTATCACATTTACCCGCTGGGTCTGTGCGGCGCACCGCGGCTGAACGACTTTCAAGCCACTCCACAGCCGCGCCTGGCGCAGATTTTTACCTGGCTTGATCACATCCAGGAGTTAGGCTGTAACGCCCTCTACCTCGGACCCTTGTTTGAATCCAGCGCCCACGGTTACGACACCGCCAATTACTTCTACCTTGACCGCCGCCTGGGCGATAACCAGACCCTGGCAGACCTCAGCGCCGAAATCCACCGCCGCGGCATGCGCCTGATTTTAGACGGGGTGTTCAACCACGTCGGCAGGCACTTCTGGGCGTTTCGCGACGTGCAGGAACACCAGCAAAGTTCCGCCTTCTGTGATTGGTTTGCCGAGTTGCGCTTTGGGCAGCCCAACAGCCACGGTGACCCTTTTTCTTACCAGGGTTGGAACGGGCACACCGACCTGGTCAAGCTCAACCTGCACAATCCGCAGGTGAAAGATCATCTCTTTCACGCCGTGGAAACCTGGCTGCGCGAATTTGAGATTGACGGCTTGCGCCTGGATACGGCGGATTGTCTTGACCTGGGTTTTCTGCGCGATTTGGCTGGTTTTTGTCGCAGCCTGCGCCCCGATTTCTGGTTGCTGGGCGAGGTCATTCACGGTGACTACCGCCGTTGGGCGAACGCGGATACGCTCGATTCAGTAACGAACTACGAATGTTACAAGGGCTTGTATTCCAGCCACGCGGATAAGAATTATTTCGAGATCGCTTACGCCTTCAACCGCCAGTTTGGCAAGGGCGGATTGTACGCTGGTTTGCCGCTGTATGCTTTTGCCGATAACCACGACGTGAACCGCGTTACCAGCAACCTGACCAATCCGGCGCATTTATATCCGCTGCATTGTCTGCTCTATAGCATGCCGGGAGTGCCCTCTATATATTACGGCAGCGAATGGGGGATACCCGGGCAGCGCACCCCGGATGACGACCGCAGTCTGCGCCCGGCGCTGGACCTGGCTTGTGCGCCGCAATCCGGTTTGCAACCGCAATTGGCGCACGCCATCACGCGCCTGGCGCAAATTCGCCGCGCCACACCTGCCCTGCGTTACGGAACCTATCAGCAGGTACACGTCAACCATCAGCAATTCGCTTTTCTGCGCACGTGGGAGGGAGAGCAAATCCTGGTGGCGGTCAATTCCGCGGCGCAGCCCGTTTCCCTTGATTTGAATCTGCCGGATGGCGGCGAGGGCGCGTGGCGCGACTTGCTCAACCCGGGCGAGAGCTTTCAAGCCGCATCTGGCAAAATCCACGTCCAGGCTGTGCCGTCCTGCTGGGGGCGCATTCTGCGTCGTGAGGGTTGAGCAGCAGCTGTTGGCAGACAGCCTCCGCCTCCGCGGTACCGTCGTGGCGCGCAACAGCACTACGTCGTTTCGACGAGCGCAGCGCGGAGAAGCCCTGCCAGGCTGTGCAACGTTCTCGCTGTCCCTCGAAAAGCCGTGCGAACGTATTCCTGTAGCCGCGCGTCGCGCGCGGCTACAGCCTTTAGCCGAGCTTTTTATATCCCACCCCCGTGCGATTGGTTTGTTTCACCACGAAGGGCACCAAGCACACCGAGCGGTATCTCATCCCTCCATGTCGGCTGTCGTGAAAACCCCTCTCTTGGCTCTGACGGCGCTCGCTTCGCCGGCTTCAGTGGCGCACTAAAGCGTCCTGCCTACGGCAAAGCCTGCCTTCACCGCCTCGAACACGCGCCCGATTTGAAAGGCGTCGCCCACGTGGTACAACTCAGCCGCCAAGCCCGCCTGGCGGCAGGTTTCGTATAAAGTGAAATCCGGCTGCAAGCCCGCTGCCAGCACAACCAGATCTGCCTTGATTTCCTGCTCGCGCCACTCCTCGCTAATCACCTTGGCGAGTGGGTTGAGCACGTTTTCTGGCAGCAACGGCGACCAGGTAACGTACGGATCGGGCACGCTGGCGGATACGTTGCGCTGTAAAACGACGCTGCCCGGGCGGACTTCTTTCAGGCGCGTGCAGTTGAGCAGCGGCACGCCTGCCTTTTCCAGGGTGTGGATCAGGTGCGTGCGGTTCGCCGTACACACTCCCTTCATAAAATGCGGCAGCATTTCCACCAGGGTCACGCGCTTGCCGCGCTCCAACGCCAGGTAGTGCGCCGTCTCGCAGCCCACTGCCCCTCCGCCGACCACCACCACGTCCTGCGCTGCATCCGCCAGCGCAGGATCGCGCAGCAACTCCACCGCCTGAAGCACGTGAGGCATTTCCACGCCCGGCAAGCGCAGGCGCACGGGTTGGGAACCCACACACAATACCACCACGTCGTATCCCCCGCTTTGTAAATCAGACAGATTTACCTCGGCGTTCAGGCGCAGTTCCAGGGCGTGGGCGCGGCTGGTGTTTTGCACCAGCCCTTCCAGATAAACAAGATAATTGCTCACCTCGTATTTGATGCGCGGCGTCGAGCCGGGCACGAGCATCCCGCCCAGGCGCGGGCGTTTTTCAAACAGAGTTACGGTGTGCCCACGCCGCGCCGCGGTTATCGCACACAAGATTCCAGCCGGTCCACCGCCCACCACCGCCACTTTCTTGATGGTTTCTGAGTGTGGGAGTTCAGCAGGATAAACGTCCTCGAAACCAGTGCGCGGGTTCACCGCACATTGCGGGTGTCCGCCTTCTAAAAACTCGTTCAGGCAGGCTTCCTGATCGCCAATGCACGGGCGAATGTGTCGCACGCGCCCGCTGGCGGCTTTTTGCGCCCAATCTGCGTCCGCCAGCAGCGGGCGCGCCAGCATGATCATGTCGCATTTTCCATCTCGCAGCGCCTTCTCCGCCAGGTCGGGATAACCCAATTTGCCCACCGCCACCACAGGCACAGGCAGTCCGGCGTTGCTGCGTACGCCTTGTTGAGCGAAGTGTTCCTTCACCACTTGGGCAACCTCCAGGTAACAGCCCGGCGGCATGGAATTGGGCGGGTGCGGCAGCCACCAGTTATCGTAACTGCCCAGGTCAACGTCAAACATATCCACGCCTGCCTTGACCAGGTTGAGCATGTACTCCAGCGTCATGGCGCTGGTGCGCTCGTTGCGAAACTTGCGCAGGATGGATACTTTATCCATTTTCTCGCCGTAGGCGGCGTTCAATGCCAGAGACAGGTCAATACGATACATGATCGGATAGATAACGCCCACGCGCTGGCGGATTTCCTTGACGCATTCGATTCCAAACGCCTGCCAGTCGGCGTACCTGCCGAACTTGCGCCGGTTGTACGCCGGGTTGGTCATCTGCTCCAATAAGTAACCTTCGTGCCCGTGCAGATACACTCCGTCCACCAGCAGCGACTTGGCGTCTGCGGCTGCCTGCCCCATGTTTTTGATAATTTTCCGACACTCTCCGTCCGTCAGCGGGCGGCAGGGGATGGCGGGCATGTAGAAGTTGGGGTTCCACGAAGCCGAGATGGGCAGGCGCAGCTTGCTCAACAGCACTTCAGGTGAACCCACCCGTCCTAGCCCTGGCGTGAGCTGGACGAAGAAATGCGCCCCGTAGGCGTGAACGTTCTCTGCCAAAATGCGCCAACCGGAAAATACCGTGCGCGAGCGGTGATCCAGGCGCGGCATAACGCTGCGGTCTCCCGGTTCGGTAACGGTGGGGTCAATGCCCTGGCTCACCGGCGTCAAGCCGGAGGTGATCAACCCTACACCGCCGCGCGCCCGCTCTGTAAAATAGCGGATCATCTTCTCCGCCGGGCGTCCGCTTTCTTCCGCCATGTTGATGTTACCCATCGGTCCCATCACAATGCGGTTTTTGATAGTTATACTGTTGACGCGGATCGGCGAAAAGAGCTGTGTGTAAGGGAACAGTTCGTCCGTCATGTGTGGAATTGAAAAGCGAGCTTCGTCTGTAAACCAGCCCTGTATGCGCTCCAGGATTGCCTCTACAAAAGGATCGTTATGCTTCATATCTGCCTCCGCATGCAGTATAACATAAAAGTGTCATCCCGCACGTTTCCCATATCATTGACGAAACCCAGGCGCGTGGCGCGGCTTGCTTAGCCAAGGGTACAAAGCCTGTGTTTTGTGGTAAAATGACAACAAATTGACATCACCCACACACAAACTACGCCAAAGGAGAGGGTAACGTGAAAACGATTGGATTGATCGGCGGTATGAGTTGGAAGTCTTCTGTTGAATATTACCGTATCATCAACGAAGCCGTCAACGCGCGCCTCGGTGGGGTGCATTCTGCTCAGAGCTTGATGTACTCCGTGGAATTTGGGGAGATCGAATTTCTGCAACAGCAAGGGCGTTGGCAGGAAGCCACACACGTGATGATTGACGCAGCCCGGCGCCTGGAAGCCGGCGGGGCTGATTTTGTGCTCATCTGCACGAATACGATGCACAAAATGGCGGACGAGGTGCAGAGCAACATTCACATTCCCATCTTGCACATCGCGGACGCCACCGCTGAAGCGGTCAAAGCGCAGGGGATGCGCAAAATCGGGCTGCTGGGTACGCAATACACCATGGAGGAGGATTTTTATAAAGGACGCCTGGCGCAAAAGCACGCTTTACAGGTGCTTATCCCCAACGCAGCCGATCGCGTTATCGTTCACCGCGTCATCTACGACGAGCTGGTAATTGGGAAAATCCTCCCCGAATCCAGGGCGCAATACCAGCGCATCATCGCTGACCTGGTAAGGCAGGGCGCAGAGGGCATCATCCTCGGCTGCACCGAGATCGGTTTGCTGGTGCAGGCAGCCGACAGCCCGCTACCTCTGTTCGACACCACGCGCATCCACGCCCTGGCAGCCGTGGAATACGCCTTAGGGTAGTTACAGAAGCCAGGTGCGCGCCAGCCTTGTGCTGCGGTTTCGTCAAGCTCCCGTTCAGGCGCGGAAACAATTTAGTTTTCAGGGGTTTTTCAACGGTTGGGTCAGGGGATGCCCAAATCGTCTGGATTCGGAACGCTAGTGAGGTTTTTTTCGAGGTGTGGGTTAGGTGTCTATGGCAACTCCGATATTAACCACGAAACTGTACGTTCCTCAACCGCGCCCGGAAGTCATCCCGCGCCCGCACCTGGTTGAGCGCCTGAACAGCGGTTTGCACTGTAAATTGACCCTCGTCTCCGCCCCGGCTGGTTTTGGGAAAACCACCCTGGTGAGCGAATGGCTGGCAGGATGCGGGCAGCCGGTCGCCTGGCTCTCGCTGGATGAGGGAGATAACAACCCCGTCCATTTTCTTACATATATTGTGGCGGCTTTACAGACGATTGGGGTGGATGCAGCCGGGGTGTTGGGCGCTCTTCAATCTCCCCAGCCGCCGCCGGTCGAGGCGATTCTGAAAGTGCTGCTCAACGAAATCGCCGCCTGCGATCGCCGCTTCATCCTTGTTTTAGATGATTATCACGCCATTGATGCCAGTGCGGTTGATAACGCCCTTAAGGTTCTACTGGAGCGCCAG
This sequence comes from uncultured Anaerolineaceae bacterium, assembly GCA_964524425.1. Lineage (GTDB taxonomy): Bacteria > Chloroflexota > Anaerolineae > Anaerolineales > DRKV01 > JBAXBF01. The sequence goes on from CAZGDA010000033.1 coordinate 9,904, forward strand.
CCGGAGCAGATGCACCTGGTCATCGCCACGCGCGAAGACCCAAATCTACCCCTGGCGCGTTTGCGCGTCGGCGGGCAATTGAACGAACTGCGCGTTGCAGACCTGTGTTTTACCCTCTCGGAAGCCGAAGATTTTTTCAAGCGCGGCATGGGATTGAACCTCTCGGCAGAAGACGTCGCTGCCCTGGAAGCCCGCACGGAAGGCTGGATCGCCGGACTGCAATTAGCCGCCCTTGCCCTGCAAGGGACGAACGCAGCCACAAGTGGCAGCGGCACTGCCGGCGGCAGCGGCACTGCCGCCTTTATCAAATCCTTCACCGGCAGCCACCATTTCGTGATGGATTACCTGATGGAAGAGGTGTTGAACCAACAGCCCGAAACCGTGCAGACTTTCCTGTTGCATACGTCCGTTCTCGAGCGCCTGTGTGCACCCCTGTGCGACGCCGTATTAGGTTGGGACGCCGCGCAACAATCCGACGCCACTGCTTCCGCACAACAAACCCTGGAATTTCTTCTGCACGCTAATCTGTTTGTTTTTCCTTTGGACAGCCAGCGGTGCTGGTTCCGCTATCACCACCTCTTTGCAGACTTGCTGCGCCAGCGTTTGCAGCAAAATTTCCCCGCTTTGCCAGATGAAATCCACCGCCGCGCCAGCGCATGGTACGAGGGGAATGGGATGGAAATCGAAGCCTTTCAGCACGCCGTGGCTGCCAATGACGTGGAACGCGCCGCCCGCCTGATGGAAGGCAGAGGCATGCCGCTGCATTTTCGCGGCGCGGTGCTGCCGGTGTTAAACTGGCTGGGGTCTTTGCCCGCGCCAGTGCTAGACGCCAGACCCGCCCTGTGGGTGATGTACGCCTCGGCGCTGTCCATGACCGGTCAAATCAACGGCGTCGAGGAAAAATTGCGGGCGGCAGAAACTGCTCTACAAGTCGGCGAGGAGGACGCCAAGACGCGCAACCTCATCGGACACATCGCCGCCATCCGCGCCTTGCTGGCTGCCACGCAATATCGGGTGGAGGATATCATCTCCCAATCGCAGCGCGCCCTGGAATACCTGCACCCCGATAACCTGCCGGTGCGCACCGCCACGGTCTGGAAGCTGGGAATTGCTTATCAGTTAAAAAGAGATTGTGGCGCAGCCAGCCAGGCTTACCGTGAAGCCATCGCCATCAGCCAGGCGAGCGGAAATACCATGATTGGTGCCTCGGCAGCGGTCGGCTTGGGTGACGTACTGGAAATGGAAAACCAGTTATTTGATGCGGCGGAATCTTACCGGCGTGCCACCCAATTGTTGGGAGACGCATTCCAGCCGGTGATCTGCCTGGCGCATTTGGGACTGGCGCACATCTCCTACGAGTGGAACGACCTGGACGCCGCCGAACAATACGGGCAAAAGTGCCTCCAATTCTCCCAACACATGGAGAGTATTGGCGCCTTCGCTGCCTGCCAGGTGGTCCTCGCCCGCTTGAGATTGCTGCGTGGTGAGGCAGACCAGGCGGCGGAAATGTTAGATCAGGCGTGCCAGTTTGCCCATCAACATCACTTCGATGCCTTCCTGCCGGAAATCACTGAGGTGCAGGTGCTCACGCTGCTCCAGCAGGGTCAACGGGAAGCCGCTGTCAGCCTGGCGGAGGAGCGTGCCTATCCACGCAGCCGGGCGCGCGTTCATCTGGCGCAGGGGGAAGTGTCCGCAGCTCTGGCGCTGTTGCAACCCGTGCGCCAGCAGGCGCAGGGGAAGGGCTGGAAGGACGAATTGCTCAAGGCGCTGGTTTTGCAGGCAATTGCCTTTTTTGCAAACAGGGAGACGGAAAAGGCTGTGCAAACTCTGGCGCAGGCGCTGACGCTGGCTGAAGCGGGCGGTTTCGTGCGTACGTTTCTCGATGAAGGGGAAGTGATGGCTCGCTTGTTATCCATCGTAGCGCAGCGAGAGGTGATGCCGAAATCCGTTGCCAGACTCATGGCTGAAATGGAAAAGGGGAAACGCGAGGAAGTGGGCGAATCACTGCCGGTGAGGCATCTCTCACTCCCCGAGCCATTGAGCAAACGCGAGCTGGAAGTCCTGCGCTTGATCGCCCAGGGACTCTCGAACTACGAAATCGGGGAGCGGCTTTTCCTCGCCTTGAGCACAGTCAAAGGGCACAACCGCGAGATATTCGCCAAACTTCAGGCGCGCCGGCGCAGCGAAGCCATTGCCCGGGCGCGCGAACTGGGATTGTTGTAGCCAAAACGCCCGTCTGGGCGCAAAGCCGGGCATGGGAACTGCCCAACGGCGCTGATCCAGGCGTAGCGGTCGTTTGCCCACGCTATCAAACTCCAAAAGCAATACTCCAAACAATACTTTCGTATCTGATTGGAAAAACAGTTTTTTGCTATACTACCTGTATATATGCAAGTAAGGTGTTATTTCACAAAACGTAGAGGACTACGGCGTATCAATTCGATCCTAAAACAAATTCGAGAGGAGCAATGATCTACCAAATTCGCATCGAGGGGCATTTGCGGCGGGAATGGACAGACTGGTTCGAGGGGCTGACCATCACCCTGGAAGAGGACGGCAACACGTTGTTGACGGGTGCGGTGGTAGATCAGGCTGCCTTGTACGGCTTGCTCAAGAAAGTCCGTGATTTGGGGATGCCCTTGGTTTCGGTCGTGCGTGTTCCAGCCGCTTCGCCAGGGGTTACGCAAGAGAAATAAGACCGTTTTTGGGTGTTACGCAAAGGAAGCTACACCTTACAGGCGTGCTTCAAAAATGATAGGGTAGATAATCCAATGAGAGGAAAGGAAAATGCAAGAAAAATCAAAAACTACGCAGATATCGTCTATAGGCACGGTGCGCACGTTTCTCAAGGTGGGAGCCTGTTCGGAAACGCTGTGTAACGTTCTTGACCGCGCTTACGACCATCCCCTGCAAGTCGAAGAACACGCTTCCATGCCCCTTGCCGGGGGACTGATGCGCGGTTACCAGTGCGGTATGTTGTGGGGTGCCGCGCTGGCAGCCGGTGCGCAGGTATATCACCAGTTTGGGGCGGGAGAGCAGGCAGAAATGGAAGCCGTCCTCACCGCCCAAAGGCTGGTGGAAACCTTCCGTTCGCATTACAAGTACATCAATTGCTACGAGATAACCAGGGTGGACTGGCACAAACCGGTCGAGATGTGGGGCTACCTGCTGCGCGGCGGTCCGATAAAATGCTTCAGTATGTCAGCCAGTTACGCCAAGCAGGCGCACAGGGAGATCAACGACTCTCTTGCCGCCGAGAAACTCGCTGCAACTGCCCAACCACAAAGCTGCGCGGCTGCGTTGGCGCGCAAACTGGGCGCTTCTGACCTGCACACGCTGATGGTAGCTGGCTTTGCGGGCGGCATCGGTTTGAGCGGTGGGGCGTGCGGCGCTCTAGGAGCTGCCATCTGGTTTGCTATGATGGCTTACGCCAAAGAGGGCGTCAAGGAGAATGAGCTTGAACCACCGCAAGCAAAAGCGGCAATGGATAAATTCCTGGAAATCACCGGCAACGTCTTCGAATGTTCTAAAATCGTGGGCAGGAAGTTCGAGAACGTTGCTGATCACGCCGCCTATTTGTGCGAGGGGGGCTGTGCGAAAATCATCGAAGGACTGGCGGCACTTAACTGATTCCATACCCTGTTCGTTACCTGGTCGCTGATCGGGGAAACGCCAGCCCTCTTTTACGGATTTTTTGCCGCGATCGAAATGGCGTGCACCTTGTTCATTGCCTGGTACGCCTGGAACTGGAAGAAACCGGAAGGCAATGCCTCTGCATAGGAGCAGAGAAATACAATGGAAAGTGTGGTTGTCAATTCATCGGTTTATAAAACCATCAAAACCTTTTGGCTTGCCTTGTTACTCATCATTTCTGTTACTTTCAAATGGGTATGGTTTATGGTCGTGGGGATAAACGAGCAGCAAACGAAGAAAATTGAAAAGTTTTGGGACATGCTGGCGGATGGCTTTGACGAGCAATCCAAAAACGAGGGAATTTCACAGGTGCACGTCAGAGCGCTTGAAAAAGCCAGAAAATATCTTAAACCACAGGACGTCGTTTTGGATTATGGATGTGCCACAGGAGCTGTCGCCCTTGAATTTGCCGATACCGTGCACGCGATTCACGGCATTGATATATCATCAAAAATGATTGCTGCGGCAAACAAAAAAGCAACCGAACAAAATGTCAAAAACGTGGATTTTACCCATGCGACTATTTTCGATGAAAGATGGGAGAAAGGCTCATTTGACGTGATCCTGGCACTGGGTATTCTGCACCTGGTAGAGGATAGGGACAAGGTAATAAACAGGATAAACGAATTGTTAAAGCCCGCAGGATTGATGATTTCTGTCACAGAGTGTATGGACGAAAAGAAATCGTGGATAACTGTTATTTTATCCTTCTTGTTGAAAATCGGATTGTTGCCCTCTATGGGATTCTTTAAAATCTCTGAACTGGAAGATTCACATAAGAACGGAAATTTCCGCATCCTTGAAACGGAAATTCTGGCTCAGAACCCGGTCGCTTATTTTGTGGTGGCTGAGAAATGATAAATAGAAAGGAATAATGATGAAAGCAATTGTGTATACAGAATACGGAGCGGCGCAAGACGTTCTGCGCCTGGCAGAAGTGCAAAAGCCGGCACCCAAGGATGAAGAAGTGTTGCTCAAAATCCACGCCGCCGCGCTCAACGCGGCAGACTGGCATATAATGAAGGGTGACCCATTCCTGGTGCGCCTGATGGTAGGTGGATTGTTGAAGCCAAAGATCAACATCCCCGGCGCCGACGTGGCAGGGCGGGTGGAAGCGCTCGGGAAAAACGTTACTCGGTTTCAGGTAGGCGATGAGGTGTTCGGAGATATCTCCGCGAGTGGCTGTGGCGCCTGCGCTGAATACGTGTGCGCCAAAGAACAAGAGCTGGCGTTGAAACCGGCAAACCTTAGCTTTGCGGAAGCCGCAGCCGTGCCTTTGGCGGGAGTCTCCGCCCTGCAAGGGCTGCGCGATGCGGGAAAGATCCATGCCGGGCAGAAAGTGTTGATCCACGGCGCCTCCGGCGGGGTGGGCACGTTTGCGGTACAGATTGCCAAATCCTTTGGCGCGCAGGTTACTGCCGTGTGCAGCACAAGCAAAGTGGAAATGTTGCGCTCGCTTGGCGCCGACGATGTGATTGATTATACCCGCTCAGATTTCTCTCAAAACGGGCAACGCTACGACTTGATCCTGGCGGCGAACGGGAACCGTTCCCTGGCGGATTACAAACGGGCGTTAGCCCCCCAGGGAATTTACGTCATGGTAGGAGGCTCCATGTCTCAAATGATTTCCGCCTTGCTGCTGGGACCCTTGTATTCCAGAAACGGGGGACAGAAATTTACCGCCCTGTCGGCGAAATCCAGCGCTAAAGATTTGGCGTTTCTGAAAGAACTGCTCGAAGCTGGTAAAATAAAACCTGTGCTGGATAAACGCTTTCCGTTGAGCCAGGCGCAGGAAGCATTCCACTACCTGGAAGAAGGACACGCCAAAGGGAAAATAATTGTTTCGTTGCAAGAAAACGAACAAGGGAATTTTGGTTCAGGCGCCTGACGCGCCAACACAAACGAAAGGATACGGAAATGAAAGCAATTGTTTACACAGAATATGGAGCACCGGATGTTCTTCATGTCGAAGAGGTCGAAAAGCCTGCTCCCAAGGACAATGAGGTGCTGGTGCGCGTCCGCGCCACGCCGGTCAATTTTGGAGATTTAATGGCGCGCAACTTCAACGCGGTTACCATGGACAAATTCAACATGCCTGCTCCGCTTTGGTTTGCCTCCCGCCTGATGATGGGACTGCGCAAACCGCGCAAGACAATCCTTGGAAATGAGTTTGCCGGGGAGATTGAAGCGATTGGGAAGAACGTAAAGCGCTTTAAGAAAGGCGACGTGGTTTTTGGTTATCCCGGAATGAACTTTGGCGCTTACGCCGAGTATTTGTGTATGCCCGAAAACGGTTTATTAGCGATCAAACCGGTGAATATGAGCGACGCCGAAGCGGCAGCGACGCCTTACGGAGCCATAACCGCCTTGAATTTATTAAAAAAAGTTTCCATTCGGCAAGGACAAAGGGTGCTCATCAACGGTGCCTCGGGCGGGATTGGCTCCTTCGCCCTTCAATTCGCCAAATTCTTCGGCGCAGAAGTCAGCGGTGTGTGTGCCACGCCGCGGATGGAGTTGGTGAAATCGCTGGGGGCGGACGAGGTCATAGATTACACCCGCGAGGATTTTACCCGGAACGGAAAAACCTACGATCTGATCGTGGACGTCTTGGGCAAGCGTTCGTTTGAGGAGTGCAAAGATTCCCTCAATCCAAACGGGACCATGCTTTACGCCAGTTTCAAGATGAAACCACTCTTGCAATCGTTGCGGGGAAAGACGCCTGACGGCAAGAAGGTGATCTGCGCCCTTTCAAGTGAGAAGGTGGAGGACCTGGAATACACCCGGGAGTTGGTTGAGGCAGGCAAGATCAAGGTGATCGTGGATCGTTGTTTCCCGCTGGAACAGGCTGCACAGGCGCACCGTTACGTCGAAGAAGGAAACAAGACGGGGAGTGTCATCCTCACGCTTTAATGGGGCAAAGAAAAACATGCGCAGAGGCTGGCTACCCACGACCTCGTCGCATGTTTTTTGTTTACGATTACCCGCTGGGGAGTTACTGGCACGCCTGAAAAGCAGGCAGGTGATTGTTCAAAGATGCGCTTTGCAGAGTAGTATATACACGCAGCAAATCCGCATGAGTCGTTACTTTTTTGAGTTCGTCGTATAGGGCGGCGTCAGCTTTTTCAGCCGCTACGCCAGCCTGGCAGGCAGCCTGTATGGAGGTGAACGTCGTTGCGGGTACGGCGGGCGCTGCTGGAACGGCTACTCCGTATTTATTTGCCTGACGAATCAGGGCGGAGGCGTGTTGTGCTTCCGACTTGACGATGCGGCTAAATGGCGTGATTGCCCCATACTGGTTAATCACACTTTGATAAAGATTCTGCGCCCCGTATTCCTCGAGGATGGCTTCCTTAAGAGCTTCTGCTTCAGCGGGTGAAAGCGGGGCGAGCGCGGTTGTGTTCACACACGTCCCATCGTTGGCGCAGCCGTTGCGCGTCCCCGCGGGGTTTGCGGGTGTTCTCGGGTTGCCGGGACCACCGCGTTCCAGGTCGGCGGCAAACGCCTGAGTCGTGCCCGCAAAGCCGACGGTTGTCAATAGGATGCCGAGCACAGCCAGCAATCTTAATCCGTTTGTAAATAATCTTAAGTTCATTTTTGTTCTCCTAAAATTAGTATTTTTGTGTAGTTCGTCAAAGCTACTTGAGTTTGTCTAACTCTACTTGGAATTGATCTTTATAAGCTTTGAATTCCAGTCCCTTGGTGGTAAAAAATCACGTACCGTCATCGCCGGGTCGGGAATGGCTTCTCCGATCACCTTTTCGATGACATCCTTGGGTATTCCCCAATCCAGCAGATTTTGAAACGTGGTCGAACCGCTAATGGGAGAAAGACGATATCCCCGCCCCATTTTCTGCCAGTGTGTGATTCACGGCGATAACCGTAACCAACGCAAAGAAGAAAACCTGCACAACAGACCGTATCCAGATGCGCCTTTTAAAATATTTCCTAATCGTTTGCATAATCCTTTCCTGTACGATGATATAGATATATTCGACCTTTGAAGTATAAAATACAAATGTGAAGACACTGTGAAGATTCGATGTGCTTTCTGTCAACGCGTCGTGCGTCCATCCTTTGCAGGGGAACGAAACTGAATTATAATCGCCTCCGTTCACGCCTTTGCGAGGCAAGACGCAGGACGGATTTTCCACCTGAACGAGAAGGAGTAAGATTTTCTATGAAGGTTTACATCACCGGCATCAGCGGCTTTTTGAGTATCAACCTGGTACGTTACTTGCTCGCCCGGGGATACGATCAGATAGCTGGCATTGACCTGGTTGATTTCACGTATCCCGAACGCGGGCAAATTGAATTTTTACAGGGCGACATTCGCGACCCCGCCGCGGTGAAAAAAAGCATGGCGGGTGCGGACGTGGTCATCCACACCGCCGCGGCGTTGCCGCTTTACCCCGTGGAGGATATTTTTTCTACGGACGTGAAGGGCACGCGCATTTTATTGCAACAGGCGCAGGAATTTGGCGTCAAACGCTTCATCCACATCTCAACTACGGCGGTTTATGGGGTCCCCGACCATCATCCCATTTACGAACACGACCGCGTCCACGGCGTGGGAGCTTACGGTGAGGCGAAAGTGCAGGCGGAAGCCGTTTGCATGGAATATCGCCAGAAAGGAATGTGCGTCCCTATTCTGCGTCCCAAATCCTTCGTTGGACCGGAAAGGCTGGGTGTTTTCGCCATCTTTTACGAGTGGGCGAGCGAAGGGCGGCACTTTCCCATGATTGGCTCTGGGAACAACCGCTACCAGCTTCTGGATGTGGATGACCTGTGCCAGACGATTCTGGCTTGCATGACCCTGGACGAAACGCAGGTCAACGATACGTTCAACATCGGCGCAGCGGAGTACAGCACGATGAAGCAGGATTACCAGGCAGTGCTGGACGAGGCTGGTTTTGGAAAACGCATCGTACCCTTCCCTGCAGGACCCGTCGTGCTGGCGTTGAAGGTGTTGGAAGCGCTCAACCTCTCGCCGCTTTACCCCTGGATATACGAGACCGCCTCGAAAGATTCTTTTGTTTCCATCGAAAAAGCGCAGAATGTGCTCGGCTACCAGCCGCAGTATAGCAACCGTCAGGCGTTGCTGCGCAATTACCGTTGGTATCTGCAAAATAGAGACAGTTTCGTGGAAGGCGACGGGGTGACGCACCGCTTGCCCTGGAAGCAAAAGGCGCTCAAGCTGGTGAAGGTGTTTTTCTAAACCATGGGAGAAGCCCCTCTGGTTTGTGAATTTTTCTTGTACGGCTGTTGGAAGTGCAGCTAATATTTTGGAGGCAGCATGCTGGTTTCTTTTTCGGACATGTTATCGGCGGCGGAACGCGGCGGTTACGCCGTGGTTGCGCCGGAATTTCCTACCCTGCTGACGGCGCGGGCGCTGTTGGAACACGCCGAGCGACGGCGCGCCCCGCTGCTGCTCAGCTTCGACCCGCGCCTCAAGCCGTCCTGTGAATTGACGGATTTCCGCCAGTTCATCCAGATTACACGCCAGATGGCGGAGGCGCGCCGCGTGCCGGTTGGCATCCACCTCGACCATGCCACGCGCCTGGAGGACATTCTGGAAGCCATCGCGGTTGGCTTTACCTCTGTCATGCTGGACGCCAGCAAAAGCCCTTGGGAAGAAAACGTGCGCCGCACGCAGGAAGTGGTTGCCTTCGCTCACGCTGCCGGCGTTGGCGTGGAGGCAGAATTGGGACACGTGGCATCCGGCGGGGCGTTCTTTGAAGCCAACAACCCCGGTGATCATCACAGTGTCTTGACCGACCCCGCCGAGGCGCTTGAATTTGTGCGCCAAACCGGTGTGGACGCCCTGGCGGTGGCGATAGGCACGATTCACGGCGTTTATTCCGGCGAGCCGCACCTGGATTTTGAACGTTTGCAGGCGCTGCACGTGCGCGTGCGTGTACCTCTTGTGTTGCATGGCTCATCAGGCACAGGGGAAGCCAACCTTTGCCGTTGTGTCAGCCTGGGGATTCGTAAAATCAACGTTTTTTCCGACGTGGTCAATAACGTGCGCCTGCGCCTGGGCGAAAGTCTGAATACCCCGGCTCATGGACCAAACGACTTTACCAATGCGCAGATCAATGCCATCCAGGAAGCCATTGAGCCATATCTGGTTTATTCTGCCAGCTCTGGAAGGGTGTAACTTTAAGGAGGTTGAAATGGACGATCGGATTCTGGTCGCTTACGCAACAAAATGCGGCTCCACCGCCGAAGTTGCCGAGCTGGTGGGCAAGCTGCTGGGTGAGACAGGTGCGCAGGTGGACGTGCGTCGGGCGCACCAGGTGCGCGACGTCTCCGCTTACACTGCGGTGGTGCTGGGTACAGCCATTCGCATGTGTCATCCCCTGGGCGAGATGACGAGTTTTGTGAACGCCAAACAAAAGATGTTATACCGCATGCCGGTGGCTCTCTTCTCCGTTGGATTGATGATGCGTGTGGATACGCCTGAAAACCGGCAGAAGGCGCAAGGCTTCCTGACGCCGCTCATCAGCCAGTTCGATTCTCTCGCCGGGCTGGGTTTATTCGGCGGCAAGGTGGATTACAGCAAATTACCTTTTTACTACCGCTGGATGTTCTCCCAGGATAAATCGGGGGAGATCAGCGAAGGTGATTGGCGCGACTGGCAGGCGATCCAAACCTGGGCGCAGGAAGTAGCCCCCAAACTGCTCGGCGCGGCTTAAGCGCGCTTAGAAGGCTGCGCGTCTGCCGCAGCTTCCTGTGTTGGCGATTTTTGTGTTGACTTTCGTTGGACGGTGGCTTTGCGGGGTTTGTGACGTCTCCCGCTGAAGATTGCCGATATCCCCGCCCCGATTTTGCGCAGCAGGGTATAGAGAAAGCGCAGGTTTTTCCGGCTGCGGGCTATGAAAAGGCGCACGTAAGCTGCGTAGGCTTTGACCAGCGGGTTGCGCGATTTGCTCATCACCGTCATTTGCGCGTCGGTCTTTTCTGTCAAGGCGGCCGCACTTTGCAGGGCAGCCCCTGCACCGCCAGCCACAGCTTCGCCGGCTTTACTGGCGCCTATCACCACCAATTCCCCGGCAGATTTGCCTGCTACAATCACTGCCCCGGATAGGTTTTGCAGTTTGCTGCTGGCTACCTTCCACGAGTGCTCGGTCGTTTCCGTCAGCCAGGCGATGATTTTTTGCTCGTCAATCCCGGTAATGGCGCGGGCGCTCTCGTTCCAATCTTGCATGGCTTCTTCTCCCAGCTTGAAATACGCCTGGGCGCGTTTGCCGATAACGTAGGTGGAGAGGATGTTCACTCCCGCGGAAGCCGCCACACCAAGCACCGGCAGCGCCTTGGCGACGCCTTTGGCTGCCAGACGTTCGGTTGCTTTCTCGGCAATTTCTTTTCCTACCCTGCTCATTATCTGGCTGGTGCCAGTGCTGAAGCCAGCTACCAGGAGGATCGCTTTGCGTTTTTCCGTGGAATTGAGTTCGCGCTGGTATACGCTGGCGATTTCCAACACCAGCTCTGCTTGCAATTTCAGGGTCATGCCAATATCCGCCGCCAGCCCAAAAGTGAGCGAGGCGAAGGTGCCCAAGCCGGGGATGATGGCAGTGCCGGAGGTGATGGCGCCGACCGCGCCGGTCTGCATACATTTCTGTTGGATCAGTTTTTCCACCAGTTCATCTGCCGAGGCATCCGGGTTGCTTTGGCGCAGTTTTTCGATGCGGCTGGCGACCGCTTCACCATCTACTTTGCTGATGGATTGAACCACGTGGTTCATCAATCCGTCCACAGCGTTGGGGTTGTTTATACCTTGAGGGGAATTCGTTAACGTCATTTTTCACCGCCCTTCGCAAGACGACACTCTGATTCTATGGGAATCAATTTAGCGGTACGCGTCAAGCGCCGAACGTTCCGCCATGCCGTAGTGACCTGTGTATATGTTCTCGATCCTGTCCAGTTTGCTCAAGCGGGCGATGCTTTGCAGTTGTGTGGGTGTATCCATGTTGAAAAACTCGTTGAAAGGGGCGGCTTTGCCGTCTTTCAGGCTGAGCGTGTCACCGCTGAACAAATGCACGTCATTTACAACGTACGCCATGGAGCCGGGTGTGTGCCCGGGCGTGGCAACGCCCGTCACGCGGCACTCGCCAATCTCCACACTCTGTTTGTCCTCCAGCGTTTCGTACGCACGCCCCATTGTGTTGTGGAAGAAGCTCTGGCGGGGGGTTTGCCCGTTTACCATTTGCTCCTCGTCTTTTGAGATGTACACGGTGGCGTTGCTGAAAAGATTCAACCCTGCCACGTGGTCGTTATCCGTGTGGGTGAGAAAGACCGCGTCCACGTCTTGTGCATTCAACCCCAGGCTTTCCATCTGTTGTTGCAGATTCTGCTCAGATTGTCCGGCGTCAAAGGCAATGTAGTCTGTTCCGCAGCCCACGAGATACACGTTTACGTACTCGTCGCGCAAAACGAATATATTTTCGCTGATGCCCTGTGTATCCAGGGGCGTCATTTTAGCAATCTCGCTGCGGAAACGCAACACGTAGAACGCAGCCATCGCCAGGATAACGAACACGACCCCGCCAAAGACAATTACACCGATCCTGAGCGCTTTGGGAATTCTTTTCATAAACAACACCTCATGAATCCAGCTTGATTAATTATAGCATAGATGGTTATTATGCTGGTTTTGCAAGGCGTTTCCGTAATTTATTAAAGCGGATTTACTATGCGTTATTGCAGAGCCGCTCTATATGATCCACTTTAAATTATTTATCTTCCGCTGCGTTGCCCCTTATTTCTAGTCCTTATTTCTAGCCCTTATTTCTAGTCCTTATTTCTAGTCCTTATCTCTAGCCCTCATCTTTGCCCGTTTCCCAGATAAAATGGAAATCGTCGCAAGATTGTTCAAAGATCGAAAATAATTGTGGATCGAAATGTTGTTTCGCTTCGGCTCGCATAATCGTCATGGTTTGCTCAGGGGCATAGGCTGGTTTATAAGGTCTGGTGGAGCGTAACGCGTCGTATACATCCGCAATGGCTACAATACGGCTTTCCAGGGGAATCTCCTGTCTGGAAAGGCGCTGCGGATACCCACTTCCATCCCACCACTCATGGTGTGTAAGGGCGGTTAATGCCGCCAGGTTTAATAATGGGTTTTTTTGGGATTTTGTCTCATAGATCACGTCCTTTCCGCGCTCAAAAAAAGAAAGTAGCATCGTGGGAGGATTCATGAGGATATCGGCTCCAAGCTCGCAATGCCGTTGCATAATTTCTTTCTGGGAGGGTGATAATTCACCACGCTTGAGCAATATCCGATCAGGAATGCCGATTTTGCCAATATCGTGTAACGGGCTAGTCAAATAAATCATTTGAACGCGTTCTTGCGGTAAACCCATCTTATTTGCCAGGATGCGGCAATAATTTGCTACCCGAACAACGTGGTTGCCTGTATCGTCGTCCCTGAGTTCACCAGCTTTTGCCAGCCGCCATAGAATATCCAGGCGGGCATCCTCAAGTTCTGCTGTCCTTTCTTTTACTCTTTCTTCAAGGGTTTTGTTCTGCTCTCGGATTTGATCTTCATATTTCTTTAAATTTAATGTATTCTGAATTCTGGCGATTAATTCTGTGGAATCTATGGGTTTATTTAAAAGGTCGGTCGCTCCAAGCTTGAGGGCTTGACTCTTTAAATACTTCTCATTCGACCCGGTTAGCACAATGATTGGGATATCGCGGATGGATGGATCGTTTTTCATTGTACTGATCAGGTCAAATCCATCTCTCCCAGGCATTTTTATATCGGTAACTACAACGTCGAAACTCTGCCTGTGTAATTCGTACAAGGCAGCCTCTACGTTACCCACAAAATCCATACGCCAGGTGAGAGAATGTTTATGCAAAATCCGTTGGATACTCTGCAGGAATAATTCCTCGTCATCCACAAATAGAATGCCTGACCTATTTTCCATAACGCTATGAAATTAATCCTCCTGAGAAATCGGGATGCGAATAATAAATTCGGTCCCTTTACCCACTTCAGTTTCAAAGGTGAGGTGCCCTTTGTGCTTGTTTACTATAACATCATAGGATATTGCCAATCCTTGCCCTGTGCCTTTCCCCACCTCTTTCGTTGTGAAGAATGGGTCGAATATTTTTGTGCGGATTTTCTCTGGAATGCCGGTCCCTGTGTCTCGAATGCGGATTTCTACCCAATCCCCATCTTGTCTTGTAGTAACGGTTATAATTCCCTGTTTTTCAGTGTTTTTTCCCACCACGTCGCTTATCGCATGAGCCGCATTGACGAGGATATTTAATAAAACCTGATTCATTTCGTCGGGATGACAAACCAGAGGTAAAATATTTTCGTCAAAATTCGTTTCCACGGTAGCAACGTATTTCCATTCATTGCGCGCGACTGTTATTGTGTCTTGAATGGCTTGGTTAATGTCAACCGCAACTTTCTCTCCTCCCGGATGAGAAAAAGCCTTCATGGCATGTACAATTTCTGCAATGCGATGCATCCCATCCAAAGATTGCTGGATTGCCAATGGTATTTCTGAAAACAGGTATTCGATATCCATTTCTTTCTTTTCCTTTTCAAAACGCGCAACAAGATCAGGATTCGAATTACATTCTTTGTTGATAGCGACTAGTTCCTGGAATGTATAAAAGAGATTCAAGATATCCCTAAATCCATTTTGTAGGAAATGGATATTATCACCGACAAACTGAGTCGGTGTGTTGATTTCGTGAGCTATCCCAGCCGCCAGTTGACCGATCGATTCTAGCTTTTGTGCTTGATACAATCTGGATTCTAATAATTTTTGCTGTGTAATATCACGGAGGATAAAAACGCCATATTTTTTATCTGATATATCCACGATGTTGCCAGAAATGCTTGCCCAAAATGCTTCCCCGGATTTTCTTAACATTTGGGCGATGATATTCCTGACAGAACCTTGTTCGGTCATTTTTTGATAGATATGACTTCGGTCTTCTGGTTGGACGTAAGCACCTAGTTCGGCAGTTGTGTGATTTAATAATTCCGCCTGGCTATACCCAAACATACGCAGGGCAGGTTCATTTGCCTCTTGGATAATACCGTCCGGTATTGTATTTAATAAGATCGCATCCGGACTGGTGTTGAAGATTTTTGAGAGTTTTTCTTCCGATTGACGGAGTGCTTCCTCTGCTCTTTTTCTCGAAGTGGTGTCTATAGTAAAGCATGCCACGCCGATGATTTCTCC
>CAZGDA010000034.1:0-24582 GCA_964524425.1 uncultured Anaerolineaceae bacterium
CACCCGCCAGTATTTATCTGGCGGGTGGTTTTTTAACCAAACCTCACTCTATTTAACCAATCCGCGCCGCAAAGCCACAATCGCCGCCTGCGTGCGGTCTGCCACACCCAGTTTTGCCAGCAAGGCGCTCACGTAATTGCGCACCGTTCCCTCGGAAAGACACAACGTGGCTGATATTTCGGCGTTGTTATACCCCTGGCTGATATAATCCAGCACTTCGCGCTCCCTGGCGCTCAATTCGATATCCAAAGGCGCATCTCCCAGAACGTGGTTGTGTGCCACTCGCTCGAATACTTTCCCAGCAACCTTCGGGTCTACAAACGTCATGCTTTCAACTGTCCCGCGAATTGCGTTGACCAACGCCTCGCGCGGTGTATCCTTGAGTAAATATCCGGCTGCGCCGTTTTGGATGGCGCTGAACACCCACTCGTCGTCGTCGTAAGTGGTTAACACCAAGACGCGCACGTTTGGATAACGCTGGCGTAGAAGGCGCGTGGCTTGCACACCATTCAAGCGCGGCATTTTCAGGTCCATCAACACCACGTCTGGCTTAGCGGCAGAAACGACGTCCAGCGCTTCTTCGCCATCGTGCGCAATCCCCACCACCTCAAAATCCGGGATGCTGGTGAAGATCACCTTCAATCCCTCGCAAACCATCTCCTGGTCATCACAGATTACGATTTTTATCACCCTTTCTCTCCACAAATAAACGTACAGTTGTGCCTTCATCTGGCTGGCTTTCTAAAGTAAACCGCGCCCCAATGATTCGGGCACGCTCGCGCATACCTTGTATTCCAAAATGAGCCTGTGGATCCACTGCCGCAGCCTTAAATCCCTTACCATCATCGCCGACTTCTAAAAGAATGCCGCGCTCTGTCTGCTCCAGTTTTATTCGCAGCGTGTTTGCCTGCGCGTGCCGGATTGTATTCTCAATCGCCTCCTGGGCAGTCCGATAAATCGTTTGTTCCACATCGGGTGATAAATCCTCAATGGCTTGCGCGACCTGCCAATCTAAAACCAGGTCGTTTGCTTCGGCGCTCCTCTGCGCCAGGCTTTTCAAGGCATCCGTTAGCCCCAAATCCTCCAGCGCGCCAGATTTAAGCGCTTTTAACGCCCGGCGGGTTTCGCGCAAACCTTCGCGCGCCGCTTCCAGGGTACGGTCCAAAAGACGTTCTGCCTGTCCGCTTTGCTGGGCGTCTTTGCTTTCCAACACAGTTTTAATGGCTTCCAATTCCACCGCCATACTGCTCAACGTATGCGCCAGCGTGTCGTGTAGTTCGTGCGCCAGGCGGTTTCGCTCGCGGCTGATGGTCAGTTTTTCTAGCGTTCCCGCGTATTGAACCAGTTCCCGGTTCGCGCGCGCCAGCGCCTGGCGCTGCTTGCGTTGCTCCGCGATCAGACAACTGATGATGAAAGCCACAAAGAGGTATAACAGGGTTCGGATGACCAACACTTCAACCAGAGGATGGACGTAGGGGCTTTCAGTACCTACCATATATATCTTAGGCAGCAAGTCTGCCACGCCGGTTAACCCGCAATACAACACTGCGTAACGATACCTGTACTGCCAGGCAGTAGCAATGAGGGGGAAAAGCAGCGTGATCAGCAACCGCCCGGATTCTATCTCCATTCCAAGGTCCAGCCTGCTAAAACGATATATCGTAAAAAAGCCGTAATGTTCCCCTGCCAGTGCAAAGCTGGCTGCTATTGTCAACCCTAAGGGCAAGAATAGCGCTCCTAGCCGTACCTGCAAAGGACGAAACCACAAGTATCCATCCAGTAGTAAAATCAACCCAAGATTGACGTAAATAAACGAATGAGAATGCTCAAACGGATAGATTTCAAACGGATACCCCAGCGCAGCATGGATAATGTTAGCAATCGCGTCTATCGCAAACCACACCGTTTGCAGGCAGACGATCGCCCGAAACATGAAAAGGATACCAGGTTCAATCTGGGTGGATTTTTCCATAAACGCATTATATCACTCCGTTTTCTACGTATACAGATATAAGCATCACGATTTCCGCATGACAAATGTCATGGATGACGTTTGTCATGCCAAGATGTGATGCAGTTCATAGACTCACTATGACATCCGGGGCTGGTACAATGTACTCTCCCCTGGTAAACTACATCTGTAATCAAGCTCGGAGGGCTATTAGTATGTCAAAAACGAACTACATAATGGACGCGCTTTTGTTTTGTCTCTTCGTCATCATGGTATTCCAGGAAGCTACCGGCACGTTTGTACACGTCTTTGTAGGAATATCGCTCACGGGTGCGGTCATCACGCATTTGATCTTGCACCGCAAATGGATTTCGGCTGTGTTCGCGCCGGCGCGCAAACCGCTCCCAAGCCGCACACAATTACACTATGTTCTCAATCTCTTCCTGGCGTGCAGTTTTTCCCTCACCGTCATCAGTGGGCTTTTCAATCTTGGTAACGTCGGCAAAACCTTCCGCGCGGCTCAACCAGACTCGTCTGTCAGTTTCGTGGAGGAAAATCGCCCTGGGAACAATTCTCGCTCCGGGCGCGGCTTACTGGAAGGGCGCCGGCATTCCCACGCCGCACTTATTTGGCACGTCCTTCACCACGTCGGGGTAGCATTCACCTTCCTCGGTTTGTGTATCCACCTCGCCCTGCATTGGAAATGGATCAAGAACGCCCCGCGTCAGTTCTTCAGCAAGCCAGCTCAGCCATCCAGGACGTGAGTTGACAGCATTCGGGTACCCCCCATTCTCATCCTTCCCATCAACCACAACCACAGGAGACCAACACCATGAAATCCCGTTCCTCCCGGTCAAGCCACACCCAGCCTGGCATATTTCAGCGTTTTTCTTTTTCGCGCCACGATCAAACGCGTTTTATCCACCTCGACACGCACAAATGCCAGGCTTGCTGGGAGTGCATCCAGGCATGTCCTAACGGCGTCATCGGCAAAGTGGATTTCTTGCGCCACCGCCACGCCCGGATAAGCAACCCTGATCAATGCAAGGGGTGTAAAAAATGCGTCAAAGTCTGCCGACACCAAGCCATCTCGCTCGTCTCCGCAGCCGAGAAAACGAGCTGACCTGGTTTAAGAACACTGAAAATCCGCTGGGGGAATGGCGTTATTCCCAAGATGGATAACTTTGCGAGGCAGCTTCTCCTGTCAAATCCCGCACACGCCGCATCTCCTCTTCGCTCAAGCGCTTTTTCCAATTCATCAAATTGGCGCGGCTGTCCAGGCGCACGGAATGCACCTGCTTGCGCGCCAGTTCGCTGGGGTTTTCACTGCTGCTGCTGCTCAGAATCGTGCGTTCTACCTGCGTCGTGAAGG
The DNA here is from genome assembly GCA_964524425.1 of uncultured Anaerolineaceae bacterium. Classification (GTDB taxonomy): domain Bacteria; phylum Chloroflexota; class Anaerolineae; order Anaerolineales; family DRKV01; genus JBAXBF01. Next base: position 3,324 of record CAZGDA010000034.1, read on the forward strand.
GTAAATCCAGCCACTCGTATAAAGAACGAAAACCGTTTACCGGCTCCAAAGACAGGTCTTCGTGCTTGATCACGCGCAGCGCCTCGCTCAAGTGCGGGTTTTCCTGCATTTTCGCCACACTTGCGTAGATCATGCACCACAACAGGCTCGCCTGTCCCACCACGTCGTCCGGAGTGCGCGTCATGGCTTCCATAGCGGGGCGGTAAGGCTCGAGGAAATCGCGCATCAACAACGGTTGGGCGAGCAGATCGTTGAAATCAAACGTCCAGCCGAGGCGCTTGAGGCTGCTGACGAACGCCCCCGGGTGGCGCAGCAACACCACGCTGCGGCAATTCAAACGGCGGACAAACCATTCCAGGGAGAAGATAGCGAAGGGGTCTTTCAGCAGCGGGCGCGCCGCACTCATACGCCCGCGCCAGAAAATGCCCAGGTCGCGCCCCATGCGCAAAAAATCGTGCCACGAGCGCAGCGTGGGAATCTCCGCTGCCAGACCGTAACGCAGCGCCAGCGTTTTGTGCATGGCGGGCAGGTAATCCGCCTCGTTTTCAGCGCAAACGTAAGTGTACCAGTATTGCACTGGTGCGGCGAATACTCCGCGCCGGTGCAGCACGTTCAACGGCTCACTGACGTAGGCTGTGTGCTGGCTCGCCGCCAGCATCTTGCCTGCCCAGGTCGTGCCGCTGCGATGTGTTCCGGTTACTAAAATTGGGCGCTGATCCGGATTCATGGGCTGAACGTATTCCTTCCCTCCACCATGTGCCAGCGCATGCGGAAACACGCTGCTTCTTCTTTATCCATCGCTGAACCTCAACCCTTCCCATTCCATCATACCACATTTTTCCAACCAGGCGCGCGCCCGCCAGTTTGCCAGATGGCTGTTCAATTCCATCCGCTGCTGGTTCAACCCATCTAATAAATATTGCCGTTTAAACAGGCTTAGGAAAGCATATAAAATCCTGTGGGAATATTGAAGCGTGTAACGCGGGCGATACTGAAACGTCTTGAGATAATATTGCAACGCTTTCTTTCCATCCCCGCCTTCCAGATAATATCTGGCTTGCAGACGGTATGCCCCTGCCAACACGAAACGGCGCTGCACCTGCACCAAAGCTGCGTAATTCGCGTCCGTCTCCAGCCACGCCAGGGCGCGTGCTGTCTCCTGCGCAAAGCCCACCGCCTGGGCGTTATTCTTCGCCCCGGCGTGGTGGCGCGCCGCCGCCCACAACTGGCGCACGTACTGCATCGGCGCCAGCCGTGCAATCCTCAACCACAGGTGATGGTCGAGCATGAAGTGGTAATCTTCGTTCATCATGCCCGCTTGCATGAAAAGTTCACGGCGCATAAACACTGCTGGTTGGCATAAAATCCGAAAACGAAGCAAATCTTCCAATCCCCAATTGCCAAAAGTGAGCGTGTTCAGCAACCTGCCTTCCCCGTCAATCGTCAACGCGTCGCCAAAAACCAAACCCAGCGCCGGGTTTTGCGCAAACACCGCCATCGCCCCTGCCACCGCCCCAGGCAGGTACATATCGTCCGAGTTCAGCCACGCCACGATCTCACCGCTTGCCCGCTGCATGCCTTTGTTGATCGCCTCCGCCTGTCCGCGATCGCGCTCCGAAACCCACCACGCCAGCCGGTCGGCGTACTTGTGTATGATCTCCACGCTGCCGTCCGTCGAGCCGCCGTCCACGATGATGTATTCGATGTCCGGATAATCCTGGCGCAGCACAGACTGGATGGTACATTCCAGAAACGCCGCCTGGTTATACGAGGGAGTGATGATGGAAACGAGATGATTTTTCACAGTTTTGCACCCGGAAAAGACCGTAAATAAGGATTACAATTCAACGCCTTCCCATTAAAACAACTCCGCATACTCCACCTTGGGGAACACCGTCAGCTTGCCACCTACGGTGGCGTCCAGCACGCGCCGCCCGTCTGCCTCGTAAGCCCGGCGCGCCAGCGTGTACGCCCGCTCGGATGTGTCCAGATCCGGCAGTTGCCAGCGCACGCCCTTGCCGAAATACCCGGCGTGGAAATGATTGGGGTCGTCCCCCGTCGAAACGACGGTGGTGTTGGGCTTGCCTTGCGTGCTGAAATTGTGGTCCACGCCGATCAGCACCGCCGTCTCAAAACCCATGTAGTACGCCAGTTGCAGCGCTACGTAAGTAACCGTCGCCCCCTCCCACAGCCTTTGGCGCGCGTCCGTTGCAAATTTAGGTCCCGTGTAGGTGGTGTGCAGGAACATGGGCAGCCGCTCTGCGGGCAAATCCGCTGGCAGCAAACTGCGGGCGTGCCACGAAAAGAACTTGGGAATAGGCAGATCCAGGATGTTCTCGGCAAACTGCTCGATGACCAGGTTGTTGACCACCACCAAATACGTTGTAGAGAAGCCCATTTCGGGAAAGAGTAAATAAACGCGGTTCAACCCGAACGTGAACTCGCCCTTCAGCTTGGAAAGGTCGGTGTTCTTTAAACTGGGACCGTTGCCCAGGATGAAGCAACGCTGCCCGCCATGCTTGTTCTGAAATTCTCCCAGGCGGGCGATGCTGTTGCGCCGCCAGGGATGCCACGCCGCCGCCGGTTCCTGGGCGGCGCGCTGCATGGCGTACCAAGCCTGGCTGCCCGCTCGCCACAGCGCTGTGGGGGTCATCTGTTTCAACCGCTGGCGCATCGCCTTCATACTCGCTCCTTCCACTCGTCCAGGTCAGCCGTGGAAATGCCCAGTCCGTCCAGGGTGTTACGAATGGTATTCCAATGCACGCGCTCCCACGCCAGCGGGCTGGAATTGGAATTGTGCGGTGCCAGCATAACGTTTTTCATCTCCAACAGCGGACTGTCAACCGGCAGCGGCTCGTATTCGTACACGTCCAGCGCCGCCCCGCCGATCCTCCCCTCCTGCAAAGCACGCACCAGGGCGGGTTCGTCCACGATGGGACCGCGTGCCAGGTTGATCAACACCGCGCCGCGCTTCATGCTCCCCAGCCTTTCTGCGTTGATCAAATGGTAGCTGGTCGGGTTCAAGTCTGCGTTGATGCTGACAAAATCTGCCCGCGCCAGTAAATCGCGCAGCGCCAGCATCTGCACCCCATTCTCGTGCAAGAAATCTGGGGCGATCTCAACGATATCGTTGCCCAGCAGAGTCATCCCAAAGGCGCGCCCGCGCCGTAAAACCGCTTTGCCTATGTTACCGACTCCGATCACACCCAGGCTGCACTCACACAAAGCCCGCCCGGCTATCTTCTCCCAACGCCCGGCTTTCATCTCGGCGTCCATCCAGGGTTGCCGACGCGCAAACGCCAGCACATATCCTAGCACCGAATCCGCCACCGGCAGGGTAAAGGCGTTGGGGGTATTGCGCACCTGGATGCCCAATTCCGCCGCGCTCTGCCGGTCAATCGAGTCAATCCCCGTGCCCCACTTGGAAATCACTTTCAGGCGCGGCAGGCAGGCTTCCAGCACGCGCCGCGTGTAGCGGTCGTCGCCGCACAAAGCCGCATCGAACTGCCCGGCGTATTAAAGTAATTGTGCCTCCTCCATGCGTTCATTCACCGGCGGGAGGATTAAATCCACTCCGTAATGAGCAAACACAGGGCGAAAACGCTCCACAAACGGAAGCATATACGGAGCCGAAAGGATTACAACAGGCATAGCGTATCACTCCTCTTGAGACTTGCGCATTAAAAAGTCAACCACTGAAAAGTCAATTTCGTTATCAATATCCCACGCCTCAGCCTGGTCTACCTCGTACATCATTGGGCGCTCACCCAGGCGGTTTCGTTTGGCGAGTAAATTCTGGCGCGTGAACAGGTACAGGCACGAGTTTTCGGCGTAGATGGGCGGCAGGTCCTGCGTTTGTAGCAATATCGCCGGGTTGTGATTAACCGCCCTGCCCAGCTGGTCCCACAGGCGCACTTGCAAACGCGTAACCGCAAACATGGAATCGTAAGCCGGGTAGCTTGCCAGAAAACGCCGCACCGCCTGCCCAATCGTCTCGGCTTTCAAAAGCGGATTGGTGCTGTGCGTCTGTAAATAAAAATCCGCCTCCACCTGGCTCGTGTCGTATAGCAGCACTTCGTTCATCGGAATCTCGTCGGCGCGCAGGTGTTCGGGGCGTTCCAGTGCCACCACCGCCGGAAAATGCTCTCGCAAGCCTTGCAAAATCACTGGGCTGTCTGTGTCCACCACGATCTGCTGAATTTCCGCGCAAGCCAGCAACGTGATGAGAATGTGGTGGTAGAGAGGAATGCCCGCCAACGGGCGGTAGTTCTTACCCGGCACGCGCTGGGAATGATGACGCATGGGCACCAGCGCCGCCACACGCGCTCCAGATGGAATGTTTAGATTACCAGTCATAGTCCTTTTCGTATCCCAGGCGGATCAATAAATCGCCTGCGACCTCCTTAAAAATGCGTTTATTCTCGGTGGAAAATTCGTCCTTCCAGGCGTTGACTTTGCCTTTGCGAAAAGTAGGTGAGCGCTGCGGATTGATGGCGCTTTCCAATACCCGCACGGAATGAGAGAATTGTGGGTCGTCTGCGATCGTCAACCTGAAACCGCGCCGCACGGCGTGCTGAATCACGCGCCGCAGCGTTTCCTGGCGCGCTGTAATGAAATCTTCGTAGCGCAGCACGAACACCTCTTCACGCTCCATCCAGCCCAGGTAAGGCGCGAAACGCGCCGCCACGTTCGGAAAATCGTCTCCCCATTGCGCCAATCCCACAATGCTCACGCGCAGGCGTTCGTCAAAACTACGCAGCTCCTCTGTGTAGTAACGATGATGAATGTGGTTTGGTTCCATATCCGTTATGTAATGGACGTGCGAAACGACCACGTCGCGCGGGTCGCGCAGGATGAAATATGGCGCCACTCCCGCAGCGCACAGGTACTCAACGATTTGCGCTGCGCTGTGCAAATGCCCATACCCGATGTCCCCCGCCTTGAAACGCTGCAAATCCTTCAGAATCACGTCCAAAGTTCGCGCCGCGCCGTTGAATCCATCGTACATCACCACCGCCGGCAAGCCGCTATCCAGCGCCGCGCCCAGGTGCGTGAACCCTTGCAGCACCTGCGTGAGCAAGTGTGTACCGCTCTTGGGAAACGAGTTTGCGAACAACACCGGTGCGCCTTCCAACGCGGAAATCCCACCACGCGCTTTCACCTGCATACGCCGCGCCTCCCGGCGCAACAATCTCGCCCGCTGAAGCAGCGCGCCCTTGATTTGCTTGGGAATGCTCATGCCTTGCCTACCAGTTTGCGTCCTTTTCGTAACCCAGGCGCACGAGTAAATCTCCTGTAACTTGCTTAAAAAGCGCTTTGTTCGCCTGGCTGAAATGCTCGCGCCAGTTGCCAGGTTTGCCGCGCCGGTACGTGCCAGATTTGTGTGGCACGATGGCATTCTTCAGCGTCTCCACTGCCTGGAAACGCGAAATCTTCGGCACAAACCCCCACTCCGCCATATAATCTAGCAAACGTTGCAACGCCGCCTCGCGGTTTTGAATCAATTCTTCAAAACGCAAACACAACACCCCCGGTTGAGATAACCAACCGGTGTATTTTTCGTATTTCGTCAACACGTCTGATAAGGGCGAGTCGGTTATTTCCTCGTTTTCCTCCACACCTTGAATCGCGGCGTTGATGCGTTCTTCCATCGTCTTCAACGTTTGCGTGTAATATCGGTGCATTCCATGCCCGGCGTGCATTTGTGTGGCGTAAAAAACCTGCGAGATGATGAAATCGCGCGGGTCGCGATATAAAAAGACCATCGCCAGTCCGGCAGGTAAATCCAGAAAAGGCGGGCGCGCCTGAACGTAACCGTAACCGATGTCTCCGTTGCGCATCGCGCGAATGTTGCGCAGCACTTCCTCGTCCGGCAGTTTGCGGTTGTCCTCCGTGCGGTTCACCGGGGGAAAGCCGGGGTTGACAAACGGTCCAATTTCAACCAGCCCCTGCAGCACCTGGATAATCAGGTGCGACCCCGACTTGGGCATGGCGTTTCCCAGCACAGCCGGGGCAATGCGCACAGGCTCGTCTCCCCAGCGACGGGCTGCCTGCCAGCGTCGGTAGCGCCAGCGTACGCTTTTTAATTCATGTTTGATAGTATGATACAAATAGATATTCCTTTCGCCCATTTCAGAAACGCGGCGCGCGTGTGCTGCCCCTGATTATATCCAGGATAGGCGCATTGGGCAAGACATCCGCAGCCGCAAACATCACACCCACACAAAATGATTCTATCTTACCAGGGCGAATGATTAACAGCAATTCGGAATGGATTCTTCACTACCCCTCCGGCGTTTTGCTGGTCCTCCAACGTCTTTGCTAATAGAGCCGATAGGGAAGTTTGTCGTTCAATTGCCAGATGTTTCATCTTTCGCAACGGATCTTATCTTATAGAAAGAGTAACGTTTGGGGTTCCCCCAAAAACCTCCACGGTATTAGCGGATAACACGTGTTTACGTAAAGAACAATGCCTATAAGTCAATTTTATTATGAGAATGACACATTCTTAACCTTCTTTATCATTCCTTCAAAAACTGCGCGTCAATGGGCACCTTCATCGCGATCGCCAACGCATTCGTCTGATGCGCCATCCCGATTACTGCCAGCAGTTCCTGGTATTGCGCCTCGCTCATGCCCTTCTTAAAAGCGTTTGCCGTGTGCGAATGCACGCAATAATCACAATTATTAGCGATGGATACGGCGATGTAAATCATCTCCTTCGTCAGGCTGTCTAATTCCCCCGGCAGCATAATTTCTTTCAAGCTCAGCCAAATGCGTTTCAGCGTATCCGCGTGATTCGCCAGCGCCTTCCAGAAATTATTTACGTCTGGCACGTTGCGCGTGCGCTTGATGTCATCGAAAACCTCTTTCACTTTATCTGAAGCGTCTTCATACTGAATGAGTGATACAGTTGCCATTATGTTCTCCTTTTATATTTATCTCACGATAGATCCCAAACATGAACTTGTCTATATAATTTTTCTAATTCTAAAGGTCTAAAATTCCTCATCCCAAGGATTGATAATTTGTACTCCACAAGGTAAGAAATCCACAACATTCCGTGTAACAATAATTAGGTTGTATTGCAATGCTGTTGCTGCAATCAAAGTATCCATTACCGGTAACGGGTGACCGGATCTTTCCAAACGCGCTGTCAATGTTCCCCAGAGGAACATCGTCTGAGAATCAAGAGAAAGAATGCGATGACCGAATCTCTCAAGAAGGTTTTTATTCATCCATACCACTAATTCTATCCTACGATACGACTCAGGTAAACGTTCAATTCCACGTTGGATTTCTCCAACAGTAATTACACTTATAAATAGCTTGTCTTCATTAACACTATCCATCCAGCGAATTACCTTCTCTTGTGGATTATAACGGACAAATTCAGAGAGAACACAGGTATCTAGCAGGTAATTCATAGATCAATTTTTAAATCGCGCGGTAGACTCTTATCACGATCAATGACTATGCCAGAATGTGCAAGGGGTGACTCCTTAAAGAACTGAGATAAGCGACCGTACCGCCCCGTTAAACGCTCATACTCATCAAAAGGTATCATTACTACCGCTTTTCTACCCCGTCTGGTAATAATCTGGACACCTTGCGCGAGAGTCCGATCAATTACCTCGCTAAATCTACTTTTTGCCGTTTGAAGTTGCCAAATATTATCCATCATAACTCACCTCAAATACTAACTAGTCTGACTAGATTATATCACAAACACGAAATGTTTACAAGACATATATTTATTGTTTATTCATTTTCGAAAAAAGAACTTCTCCAAAAATACTTCGCGCTGCGTCTCAACTGTGCGGGTCTGTGGGCTGCGCCGTGCGGCTGAGCGAGACCAGCCCCTTGCTGTGCAATTGCTCCACCACACTCCACACCGCCTGAAAACTCGTCCCTAAAACGGCAGCCACGTCCGCCACCGTATGCTCCCCGTCGCAATACTCCATCACGCGAAACAACGTGCGCCAACCCTCCGGGTTGACGCGATAATCAATCCAGATGCCATATTTCGAGCAAAACACCTCTCCCTTGAAGTGGTTGACCACGTACTGGTTCTTCTCCCAGGCATCCAGCATCCCCAACGTCGCCTGCACCGAAGCTTCCAGTTGCCCTGCCGAGCAACGTTCGGGCGTGTCGTGGCTGGAATGGTAACCGAAGAAAAACGGTCCGCTGGGCGGTTGATTCGGCAGAGCGCGCGAAAGCGAGAGCATGGGCACGCGCACACCTGGGGCGTTGAACTGCGCCTCGTCGTTCTTGACGATGCTGCGATAAGCGCCGACGTGCGCCTGCTCGTCCAAGCCACACAGCGCCGCCTTCAGGCAGCGGTCCGCCTGCGGGTGCACGCCCAGCTCCCCGCCCACGAAGGATTCCTGCAAAGCGTGTGGCGTGTCCAGCCCGAGCGATTCTAGAAACAACCCGCCCGTCATGCGCGGGATGAGCTGTTCGTTGTGGCTCAGGTACGCCACCGACCCCACCGTCTCTGGCACAATTAAGAAACGGTAGGTGTAATAAGGCTTCTCGGCGCGTTGCAGCATCCGGCGCATCACCTCAACCCCCACGATTACACCGCTCAGGTCATCGCTGACCATCGCCGGGTGGCACAAATGCGCCGCCAGCATAAAACACTCGTCGCTTTCGCCGTGGACGACCACCTCACCCACCTTGAGCGTGCCCTGCTCAAACGTGCTGCGGATGACCACGCGGTAAGCCTCGTCGTTTAACGTGTCGCGCATCTGCTTGGACATGCACAACCCCCAATCGCGCTGGTAATATTTGAACGCAAAGGGGATGGCGTCATCCCAAAAAGGGCTGACGTGCAAATGTTTGAACAATTCCTCACGGCTGACCACACCCTCAAACGGCAGGGAATACGAAACCACGTGCAGGGGGTGGTTGGCGTAATCAATCAAACGTTTGCCGTCCAACGTTTCCAGGTAAGCCTCGTGGCAGGTCCATTTCTCCGGCATCGTCCACGTCCAGCATTCCTCTCCGCTGGGGTATTCGTGAATGGTCATGGGCACTTCCTGCGCCAGGCGGTAAAGGGCGCGGTCGTAGTCGTCCGAAACGATATCGCGCTTGAGAAACCACAATTCATTCACCAAATCCATCATCGCAGTGTTCGACATGCTCCTCATCCTTTCTTTGTGCCCGTCTTTGTGCCTGCAACGAACGCCCAGGCATCCTGTGCTAAAAGCTCATCCGCCGCAGCCACGAAATCGCGCAAGCGGCAGGTGCAAACGTACCCGTAATTTAACTGCTTGCGCAGCCACTGCTGCCGTTCTTCCAACACACGCTGAATGGGCAGCAATTTTAACTGTGGGTCAATCTCCATATCACGCACGTACATTCGATAAGTGCGCATTTCCCAACGCCCTCTGGCAGGCTCGTACACCTCTCCGCTGAATTCCTTCCAATAGCGATAAGGCACGCAAGCGCGCTGTTCGCTGTAATGCACCATCGAAACCGCCTGCACGTCCGCTCCCAGCAAGAGCAGCTTGAAATCCAGCGTCAGCATGCGCTCAAAGGCAGAGCCGGGGTCAAACGCCGAAGGGGTATCGCGCCCCGCCAGGTCTGGCGCACTTGCGCCGACGACGGCGATAGATTGCATGGGGTGCGGTGTACGCCGCGCCTCTACCCTCTGGCGTACGTACTCCGAGAAAACACCCATCCCCTGCGAGGGCGTCGTCAGCGGATTGTACGGCTCGCCGCGCGCAAACGCAAAATTAAACGCCGGCACCGCCAGCGTTCCCCTCACCAGGTCTAGCACCTCCGCCAGCGCGGTGTAATACGTCCCCACACCATTTTCAGGCTTGCCCAGGTATTGCACGGCGGAATGAACCAGCACGCCGTCTCCGGCTTGCAAGCCAAGACTGCGCAGCGTATGGATTACTTGGGCGGTTGTAACGGGTTGCATAAGCGCAAAATCACTCTTCTACGTATTCATCCCACAGCAAGCGTCCGACGCGAAACTCCAATTTAAAGCCCATTCGCTCGTAGAGCTTCCAGCTTGCCTCGTTATCGCGCAACACCTGGATTTCAATCGAATGGGCGCCTTGGGCGCGCATCCAATCCATCGCCAGGCGCGAGAGCTTGTCGCCAATGCCCAGGCGCCGCGCCTCCTGCACTATCCACATGTCGCTCAGTTCGCCCACCAGCACACCGCCCATGTAAGCCGGCACGCGCTTCAAACGGCACAGCATGAAACCTACCACCTTGCCGTCAATTTCTGCCACGACCACGTTGCTAAAACGTCCCAGTGTGCGCCGGAACGATTCCAGCCAGACGTCGCCCACGTTTTCAGGGTGCGGCAGGCGATAGCCCATCTTATAAAAATACTCATTTAAATACGCGTACATATCTTTGATGACGGGGAAATCCGCCTCAACAATAGTCCGATAAGTAACAGTTGGTAATGGTTCTGTCATAACTTTTTCAACCTCACTTCAACTTTCCACATTCCAAATTCGTTTCCACTTTCGTCAATACGTCATCCCGCGCCGTTGAGGCAGGCGTTTCCTCACCCACCTTCCACCAGCGCGCACACAGGGTCGGGCGCATCTTTTCAGACGCGGCAAAGGCTTGCAAGGTCATGTGCAGCCCTTCCTCCCAATCTCCCTCAGCGATGTAGCCATCCAGAAAAGGCAGCAACTCCGCCGCGTGATTGGGGCGCAAGCTGCCTGCCCCAGCTTCCTGCCACAGCGCCAGAACCGTGCCCCAATCTTCCGCCTGGCGGGCAAGGTCTGCCTTTTGATAGAGATAGCACCAATCGTGTGGCGGCTCGCTGCCATAAATGTCGGCGAAATGCGCTTGCAGCCGTCCCTCCCCTTCAATGCGGCTGAGGTCAGCCAGGCGGGCGGCGTCGCGGGTGATGTACGGCAACGCAACGATGTCGCCATCCTGCGGGCGCAGCACCCACAAACAACGGCTGGTATCCGCCTTGTAGTTGATCACCAGGCTGTCGCGGCTCTCGCCGGTAAATTTTTCCGAAAATTTCGCTTCGCGCAGCGTCTTACCGTCTTGGAGTTGCTTCATACCGTCGTCGTCGGCAAAATATTTATACAACCCAAAAAACCAGTACGGCGCACCGTCCACCGCAGCTGGCTGCGTGTACATACTGTTGATAGCAAACGAAGTCGGGTAATATCCCATGAAATAAAACAACTCGCCATCCGCCAGGATGGGTGTGTGCGGCTGGATGTACGGGGCGCGCCATGCCAGTTGCCAGTAAAAATTGACTTGTTTTTGCCATTCCCAACGATAGTCGTTCGCCGTGCGTAAATGCCAGCCGATGCACAACCCCACCAGCGCGCTTAACAGGATAAGGCTGGTTTTGCGCTTGGCTACAATTTGTTCCAGTGCACCGACGACAAACAGGCTCGCCCCAAACATGGCAGCTAAACCCAGGCGGTCGCTCCACAACGGGTTTTGCGTGCTGATCTGTTCGCCGATCATCCAGCCAGGCAGGGGACCCAGCACAGTCGCCACTGCTCCCACCAGCATGGCGGTCTTTCCCCAGCCCGCGCCGTCCTGTTCCTCTTTCTTGCTGATGAACAACAAATACAACGCCAGCAACACCGCGCTAATCACAATCGCCAGTAGAGTCCAGCGCTCAAATGGCAGCTTGACCGCCAGCACGTCTGCGTTGAAAACCGCGTGCCAGGGCGAAAACGTCAGCGCCACAAAGTCTTGCAGCGCCATTTGCACCAGCTTGAGCGCAGTTTGCAGAGGCGCCGCCAACAGCCCGTAAAGCATCACCGGCGCATTGCTGTGGTCCACCGTCGGGATGCGCAACAGGAACGCCCGCCACGCCACAAACACAGCCAACACAACCAGGTAAGGCGCGTAATATTTCAGCGTGTGCAGCACCCTTTTTCCAAAGGCGGGCTGGGTTTCTTGCACCAGCAGCCACAGCAGAAGCAAACGCAAGATTTCTACCCCGGCGAAATACTCAATAATAAATAAATGCAAGGCGCTCAACAACACCGAAAAAGTGTAAAGCACCCAAAACCAGCGCTTCTGCCGCAACGCCCCCACCATGAGCAGCAGGGAAATTGCATAGATTAGGTAACACACCCAATGTACCGTATACGCCACCGCCAGCGCCTGGTGTTTAAACACCGGATAAACGGCAAACAACAACCCAGTCCACAACGCCAGGCGTTCTTTACCGCGCCACACGCCGCGCAGCGTCAACCAAAAAGCGCACACCGTCAACCAGCGCAACGCCAGCAGAGAGACGTGCCAGAACAGCGGCTTGAACCCCAGCAGCGCAAAAGCCAGTCCATACACGTAAGCCGTGTTCGGGCGCGTGTCGTATAAAAACAATTCGCGCAACCCCGCAAAGCCGCGCGTTGAGGCATAATATACGTGATGCCAGTCGTCTTGATAAAAACCCAGCCAGGGAGCGAGCAGCCCAAAACTGACCACGCACACCACCAAGAAAACCAGCGGGGCAGTCCAGACGGACAGGCGCGAGGTCATTTTTTCTGCTCCAGGTAGGCGCAGATTGCCGCGATACTGGTCAATTCACCGATCGTATCTGCGGACAGTTCAACACCGTATTCCTCTTCCAGGCGCAGCATAACTTCCATGTGCCCCATCGAGTCCCACTGCGGCATATCACCAAATGCCATGTCAGCTGGGATTTCCTCCAGCGCTATTTCTAAAACCTCGCTCAATAAGCTTTGAATTTGGGAGACGTAGTTGTTGTTCGTCATTTCTCTATCCTTTTATCTTGCAAACGCCCACCGGCAGATATTGAGGGTCCCATTTTCCCCAAGGCATCCCGTTATCCCCAGATTGAAAATAAAAGCGCGCCAGGTTGTCGCGCAACTCGGCGCAGTTTCGCAGCCCCTCCAGCATTAGTTCGTACGTCGCATAGTTATCCGGCGTTTCGGCTGGCAGGGCAAACAAATCTCGCAGGCTGGAAGCAGTGTAACACCAACCCTTGGATGGTTCGTGGAACCAGTCCGCTTCTCGTCCAGCGCACAAAGTAGCCAACAGTTTTCCCCCTGGCTTAAGCACGCGCATCAATTCCTGCACCACGCCGCGCAGCGCGGTGTGGGTGTTGTGCTCCAATGCTGAAACAGACACCACTGCGTCCAAAGACGCATCCGCGATATCCTTCAGAGAACCCAGGTCCTGGTGATAGAGAATTACACGACCAGAGGGGCGCGTTTCCAGGGTGCCCTTCAAACCCGCCGCCCAATCGCGCAGGCGCGTTCCCAGCGCCACTCCGCCCTGACCCAGCAGGCTCGCTGCGGGCAGCAAATCTTCCTCGCCCAGCCCGCTCACGCTATAGCGGCTGCGAAAGCGAAACGCCAGCCGGGAGCGGTCCAGGCGGTCTACGCTGATCACGTCCGCGCCCTGCTGCGCCAAAAACCATTGTAAAACGCCCACGCCTGCCCCGGCGTCCATGATTTGCATTCCTTTTATGCCCCTCTGAACGCCCAGGTTGTCCAAGATCCACACCAGGTCGAGCAGATAATGCCAGCCGAAATCCAGCCCCAGGCGCTGCGCCGTGCGGCGTAAATCCTGCACCAGCGGGCGCTGTTCTTGCAAAAGAGACGCCGGCAAGATCTCAATTTTCTCACCCATAAAATAATTCCTCCTGTAATCCTCGCCCTCGCCGTTCCAAACAATACCGCAGCGGATTCTTTTTATCAACCACCAAGGGCACCAAGTGCAGCAAGATTTTTATCGTCCCTTCCTGCCATTCAGAGATCGTTCCGTGGTACATCCACGTCACCCAACCCACGCACTCCTCCTGCCCCGCACCACGCGGTTTACCTTGTCACTCCTCCAACAAAAACGGCTGCCGTTTCAGAATCCCGTCCACCACTGCCCGGATAGCTGCTGCCCACTCCGGTTTCAATGCCTCTGGGGAAAAACGGCGCAAACGCACAAACCCTGCCCGCGGCGCGCTTTCTAAAAAAGCGCCAAAGGGCAGCGCCGTGCGGTAAAGTTGATAATATAAAAACCGGCGCGCGTTGTGCACGAATTCCTGCGGTGCTTCCAGCGCCCCGGCGCTTAAGAATTCCTGCGCCATCTGGCGATATTCCTGTTTTGTCGCTGGAAAAAACACCGTTGGGTACTGCGTGTAACGCGCCTTACCGCCGCACAGCACGGCTTTCCCTAGCAAGGTAGCCTCCATGCCGATGGACGAATTATAAACCATGACAAACTTCGCCAGCCCGATCAACTGGTACGAACTGATGTACTCCTGTGAATCGACGAACACCACGTTGGGCAGCTCCGCCACATCGTTCGTCTCCACCCAGGCGCGCACGCTCTCGCGGCTTTGTTTGCGCGTGCCTGGGCGCATCTCATCTGGGTGGGCGCGAATGACAAACAACGTCTCTGGATGGGAGCGGATGACGTCCAAAATCAAATCCAACCAGGCAAACATGTGTTCAAACACAACGTTGGCGTGTATCTGGCTGGTGTCATAAATGACGTTCGTGAACACAGCCACCACCTGCCGAAAATGAGCCGCGCGCTGCAAGAATCCCTCGTCCAACCCCTTCATCTCTTTCCAAAAACGGATGCCCGCCATGCTAAAGTCCCCCTGAAAGCGGCGCGTCAGGTAATCATCCAACCGTTCGTTCTGTTCCTGCGTCAATGCAAACTCCGCCGGAATGGATATGGGATACGCGGTCGCCTCTCCATCCGTAAAAAAGGCGGAAAATGGCTCAAAGCCCACTTCGTGCGTGATCACCCGCACGCCCATGCGCTGCGCCACCCAGCGCGCCGCCGCCTCGGGGTACATGATGCCATTGAAAATCACTACCACCGCCGGTTCCACACGTTGTAAAAAAGCGCAAAATTCAACCGCGACGTTCCACGCCGAGAGAATGTACCGGCGCAACAAGGCGCGCGTCGGCTCATCGTCCGGCAGGCTATACCGGCGCAGCGCCCAGCGCAAAGAAGGCAACACCAGGGCGCCCAGCGGCAGCGCTTCGTCTCCTTCCATTAAAAGTGCAGCCTTCCCCTGCCAGGAAAAACGTCCCAGCTCCTCTACAGACAGCCCCGCCAGCGCCGCCTCTAAATCCGCGTCGGCGTGATAGGTAAACCACTCTGTCAGAGCGTGCAGAAAAACCCGTTTGGAGCGCGCCAGGCAGCCTTTACACGGCGGCGGGGCGGCATACTCCTCGCGGTTGGTGCCCAAAACGCAAGGCTCCAATCCCGCACGGCAGGCAAAATAAATCACCGGCAGCTTTGCCATTTGCAAGCCCATTGCCGTCAACATACTGAAGGCTGCATTCTGGCTCAAGCCGCCGATGCGGCTGGAAATATTCACAAACGCGATTGGTTTTTGCTCCCTATCCGCGTGTGCCTTTTCCGCTACCTTCAGCGCCAGGCGCACTAGCCGCCATTCATCCAGCGCCCCGCGCAGCGAGGCGAGAGCCTTCTGCACCACCCGCGCCACCTAGAACAATCCTTCCAGGCGTTCCAGCGCAGTCCAGAAGCCTTCCCCCCGGTTCTCATGCCCCTGCCAAATTTCAGGGATGAACGAGGCAGCTGGCGCAAAGCGTTCCAAATCCTCCGCCAGGGCAGGGAAATCCGTGTCCCCCTCCCCAATTTGCAGCCCTTCACCGTCCACTCCCTTCGTGTCCGCGATGTGCAGGTGCGCCGTATAAGGTCCCAGCTTTTCCACGTATTCGCGGAACGACTGCTTGAAATGGTTGCAGGTCAACTCACCGTGACTGACGTCCATGCACAGTCGGTAACCATACTTGCGGCAAAACTCCGCCGTGTCGTCGGCGTCCACAAACAGGTTTAGGTAAAGCTGCCCGCCCATGTACCAGGGGAAGGGCGGCAATGTCTGCGGGATGATCTCCACCCCCTCCATGTCCAGTTTTGCCAGGTTTTCCGCCAAAATATCGTAAAGCTGCGGGCGCTCGGAGGGGTGCAGTAAGCGATCGCGCGTAAACCCGCCCACGCTGGCGATGATCAACGGGCGCGTCGCCTTTTTAAAGAAGGGTTTCAAGCTGCGCGTCAGGTCAATCACGCGCTGTAATTCACGAATAGAGCGCTCCCGATACTCCTTGTCTGGGTGGCAGGGGTTCAGCAGGTGATCTCCCGTAAATAAATCCGGCGAGTGCACCGTGTAGTCCATGTCATACACTTCCCCGCCCTGGAAATATTTGTGAATGTCCTGATCAATGTCTTTATAACTGAGGTGGAACTCAAGAAAATCCGCGTTGGTGTTCGCCATCAAGGCTTTATAGTCATAATAACGCACCGGAATACCCCACGGGCGTTTAAAGTGATACGGGCGCGGCTGGGCGTGCTGCTCGCCTTGGTCCAAATCGCTGGGATAGAAGAAATCACCGGCTTTGAAACGCCGCTTGGCGCGCATGCCGATGAGTTCCGTCTTGCGGTTGGGCTGCAAACCCCGCCCGGGGCTTTTCACTTCGATCATGTCGGCGTGGATGAAATCGCCGGGATTCAAATCACAATTGATAATCAGGCTCTTTGCCAGCGTGGCGCGGTTCATCATCTCTCCCTGGGTGATGGTGCGCGCATCCGCCGTGCCCAGCGCCTGCTCCACCTGGCGAATTCCTTCTATCATTTCCTTAAACTCGCCCGGCAGCAGACTGACCTTGTGGTCGTTGCCTTCCATGTCCCGGTCGAGGGTGATGTGTTTTTCAATCACCTTCGCCCCGCGCGCCACCGCTGCCAGGGCGATGTTGAAACCGCGCTCGTGCCCCGAATATCCCACCGGGCAATCGCCAATCTCGCCCAGCCTGTCCATGTACTTCAAATTGATGTCCTTGAACGGCGCCGGGTAAGTGGAATTGCATTGCAACAGCACGTACTGCGCTCCATGCCGGCGCAGCAAATTTACCGCTTCGACGATCTCATTTTCCATAGACATGCCCGTCGAGCAAATTAACGGTTTGCCCGTGTGCGCAAGGTGCACGAGTAAATCGTGGTTGGTCAAATCTGCCGAGGCGACCTTGAAGCCTTGCATTCCGTATTCTTCCAACGCCTGCGCGCTTTCTGTGTCCCAGGGAGTGCATAGCGGCATAATGCCTTGCTGACGGCAGTAATCAAACGCCTGATACATCTCCGCCGTTGAAAGTTGAAAACGCGACAGGATATCTATCGTATACTGCGAACCCAAATTTTCGCTGTCGGCATTGGCGGCGTTTTTATACAGCGCCTGCATGTGGCGCATCTGGAACTTGGCGCAGTCCGCCCCCGCCTCCGCAGCGCTATCAATCAGACGTTTGGCTAGCTCCAAACTGCCGTTGTGGTTGATCCCAATTTCCGCGATGACGAAAACCGGGGAACGCTCGTCTATGGTAAACTCGCCAATCGTTACTCCCTCTCCCGCCACGCGCTGGCGCGCCACCGCCACCAATCGCTTGCGTTCATCTAAAATAGGGACGAATAAAATCCGCGCCGTGAGCTTGGCTTCAATTTTCTCCGGTGCTTCTCCAGCCTGGGCGTAAACGAACTGCCGGTTGAGTATTCTCGCCACCGGCTCGTTTAAATCAATCGAGCCGTGCTGCACCACCCAGCGCAAAAAATCGCCGTTGGTACACAACCCTTCCAAAATTCCCATATCCGATACCGCGAAAATAATCCGCCCTTTCGTATCCACGATTTTCTGCAACGCGCTATGGATACTCTCTTGCGCATAAATCGTATATTTTGCCAGGTCTTTTTCTATAATCATTGCCATTCCCTATTTCCTAAGTGGTTCCGCCATTCCCTTTTCCAATATGAATGGAAAAAGGGCTTCCTCTATTATTTCCGCTACCTTTTGAGCACCCTCGTTCGTGTAATGCCCTAAATCATAATAATACGCAGAGCTTTTAGGTAACTCGTGCGCCAGGTCTATCAGCAACACGCCTTCATCTTCAGCCACCTTGCGTATAACGTCATTATACAACTCCAGCACCTTCCACGTCAAAAGACCGCTCTTGCCGTCTTCCAGGCGGATAGTCTCCAGGTCAACGCCGGTAATCTCGTCTTTACCGCTGCCGTATAACGCCGGTTGCGTCATCAACACCGGTTCAATTCCGTTTTGGCGGCTCACCTCAACCAGGTTACGCACACGTTCCGCGTACCCCGCCAGGAAGTTTTGGCGGTGCTCCTGCAACGCCGCGTCTATCTCCGTCTGACGCGTGGCGACGTGTTCAAATTTGGTTAGATCCAATTGCACGTCCAGCGCCACACCGCGCGACACCTGCTTGACCATCACCTGCCCCAGTTGCCCGGCGGCGGCGTCTGCCGCCTTGAAATTGCGATAGATGTTCAGGGTCAGGTTTGCCAGTTCACTGTAATACGCCAGGGAAGCCCCAAAGCAGCGCCAGGAGGAAAAGCACAACCCCTCACCCACGTCCTCGCTGGTCTGCGCAGTTGCGTCATTATCGTCGCCGCGAAATTTGCCGCCTTCCATCAACTTGCGGTCTGCGTTAGCCGCCGGTACGGCTCTGCCCACGTCGTTGAATCCCAACAGAAAGAGAACGATATCCGGGCGCAGGTTGACCACGTAATCGCGCAGCAACACCTGGTGCCCAAACGTAGAATGTCCGCCCAAGCCAGCGTTATTCACCCACACCCTGGCAAAGCGCTCCTTCAGCAAGGCAGACAGGCGGTCTTCCCAGGTTTTCCCTTCCGAAAGATAAAAACACTCCGTCGTGCTGCCTCCCACTGCAATGATCGTCAGGTATTGATCGAACACCAGCGGGATAACCCCTTTTTCATCGAATTGCTGCGGTGGCTCTTCGCCGCGAAAACCCAGCGAATTGCTCACCTGGACGATCTCTTTGTCCAGCTTTGGCGCGACGCTGTTTTCAATCACGTGTTTTTTGTTCGTTTGCAGCACGATGCGGTTGCCGCGTAGGCGAAATTCAAACGGATTATACACCCGCAGCACAACCTCCATGATCAGCAGGGACAAACATATCCCCATGAGAATCGCCAGGACTCGTTTACCCATTTGCGCCATCATGTCCTAAAAACTGCGAAGTTTTCTATGCTCCGTACTACTCTTTGGTAACGTAATAATTTTCCATCACCAGCGTATCAATACCGCTGTTACTGTAAGTGCTCAAGGCGTTGGCGGGCGTGGTTACAATCGGTTCGCCCCGTAAATTGAAAGAGGTGTTCATCAACACCGGCACGCCGGTTGCCTCGCCGAACAACTCCACCATGCGATAATAGCGCCAGTTCCATTCACGCCGCACGGTCTGCAAGCGCCCCGTGCCCAGGTGATTGACCGCCGGCACCTGTTTGCCCAGCGTTTCCTCCCAGGGGTACACCACCAGCATAAAACGCGGCGTGTACTGCCGGTCGGGGTCGCGCAGCGTGGGGAAGTACTTGCTCGTCTGTTCTTCCAAAATCACCGGCGCAAAGGGGCGGAAAGGTTCGCGGAATTTGATCTTGGAATTTACGATGTCCTTCATCTCTGCCCGGCGCGGGTCCGCCATAATCGAGCGGTTGCCCAGGGCGCGCGGTCCCCACTCAAAGCGTCCCTGGTACCAGCCGATGACCTTGCCAGCCAGGATGTCGTCCACCGTGCGCTGGACGATCTTTTCATCGTCGTCAATGCGCTCGTAACGGAAATTGGTCTTCTTCAGCGCACTTAGAATCTCATCTTCGCTATACGCCGCGCCCCAGTAATTATGCTCCTGTACCCAGCGGCGCGGTTTCCCCAGCACCACGTGATACACGTACAGCGCCGCGCCCAGCGCACCGCCCGAATCGCCCGCCGCCGGTTGGATGAACAATTCCTCAAAGGGCGTTTCCGCCAGGATGCGCCCGTTCGCCTTGCTGTTCAACCCCACCCCGCCTGCCAGGCACAACCGTTTCGAGCCGGTCTGCTTCTGAATGGCGCGCGCCATCTTGAGAATGATCTCCTCCGTTACCAGTTGAATGCTGGCAGCGACGTCGGCGTAATACTGGTTTTGTTTCGCCTTCGCTTCGTTCGGGTTCACTTCAGGATTCGTCTTGGGCGTATAAAATTCCGATTCGTGCACGCGCGGTTCACCAAACAACTTCACAAACTTGCCGTTGAAGGTCTTTTCGGCAGAATAATGGTAACTGAAATAATCCATGTCCATCCAAAAGCTGCCGTCTTCTTGCACCTTGACGAGTTTGTGAATTTTATCCACAAAGCGCGGCTCACCGTAAGGCGACATACCCATCACCTTGTATTCCCCCTCGTTCACCTCAAAGCCCAGAAAGGCGGTGAACGCCGAGTACAATAGACCGAGCGAGTGCGGGAACTGGTGCTCGTGGGTGAGCATAATATCGTTGGCGGGGAAGGAAATTTTATCTTCCCAATGCGCCTTGCCATATCCCATGGTAGCGGTCGTCCACTCGCCCACGCCGTCCACAGTCAAGATCGCCGCCTCTTCGTAAGGGGAGGCAAAAAACGCCGCCGCAGCGTGCGAGGCGTGGTGATCCGTGAATAAAATCTTCTCCGCAGGCACACCCATCTTCTCGCTGATCAGGCTCTTGATCCACAATTTTTTGTCAAAATATGCCACCATTGCCTCGCGAAAGGCGCCCCAGGATTTTGGATACGTACCCAGCATGCTCATTAAAATACGCTCGAACTTGACCATCGGCTTTTCATAAAAAACCACGTAATCCAGGTCGTGAACGCTGATGCCCGCCTGTTTCAGGCAGAAGTCAATCGCCAACGTGGGAAAGTCGTGGTCGTGCTTGACGCGGCTAAAGCGTTCTTCTTCCGCCGCCGCCGCCAGCAAGCCGGCGACCCGCAACTCCCCCGCCGCGTCGTGAGACATAACCCAAAAGCCCAGGAGATGCAATACAACAGCCTCCTCACTTCGTCCAACTTTGCAGGAATAGGAGCGCGTTCCAGCCAGTAAGACGTTACCTCTTTATGCCGAATCTTGAGCGGGTCGCTGAACAGACGCACCAGCACCGCAAAGGGAGTAACGACGACGAAATAAAAGAAAATCAACAGGATGCGTCCCTGATAATCTCCCATCTCGTGCGAAAAAGCCATCCAACCATTCCAGACGCGCCGCAGCGCGGATGAGGCTGGTTTGGGCACAGCCACTTCCCACGCCTTTGGCTTGGGAAAACTGTTCCGCCGCGCCGCCATAAACACCGCCCCCACAGCCATGCCCAGCAGCAGCCAGACCAATATCGCCCAGCCTCTGCCCAGCGCAGCCCGCGTCATCCACGCCCCACCCCACAGCAGGAGCACCGCACACACGTCCCAAATCCCCGGCGCAACTTTCCGCCCACGCCC
>CAZGDA010000035.1:0-24575 GCA_964524425.1 uncultured Anaerolineaceae bacterium
TCCAGTCCCGCCACAGTTAAGGCCGTCCCCACCACGCGGACCTTCGTGCGTCGGCCGCCGGGCGCGGCTTTACGTAGGCCGGCGCGGCGGCATCTCCACGCCAGTGTCGCTCCGGTATGCTGGGCGCCCACCGAGCGCACCCCGCGCTCCCGCCGGCACTCCCCTGCCCCCGCGCCGCATGGGAGATAGCTATCCGTCATTACCCGCCGTGCAGCCCCAGCAAAATAAGTGGCTGCTGCCTGCCCTGGGCTTGGGTGGTGTGGCGGTTTTAGGCGTGATCGGTGTGGCGGTGATCATTGGCATAATCCTTCTGTTGACGTCCAACCCGCCGGCGAAGCCAACCCCGCTGGCGCAAAATAACGCTGCCACGCCAGCCCCAAACGCGGTGAAGAATGTAACCCAACGGATCGCCGCGGGCGCGACACAGGTATCACCCAACGACGGGATGACGCTGATTTTCATCCCGGAAGGGGAATTTATAATGGGCAGCCTGGAAGGGGAAGCAGACTCCTACGTGGATGAAAATCCGCAGCACCCGGTCTATCTCCACGCCTATTGGATTGATCGCACGGAAGTAACGAACGCCATGTTTCAAAAATATGTAGAGCAAACGGGATACCAGACCGAGGCAGAGAAAAAAGGCACTTCTAACTTATATAACCCAACTGATAAAGCCTGGCAGCAGACCAAGGGAGCGGACTGGCGACATCCTTTTGGACCGGGCAGTACGTTGAGCGGCATTGAAAATATGCCCGTCGTTCACGTCAGTTGGAACGATGCGGTGGGGTATTGTCAGTGGGCGGGCAGACGCCTGCCTACGGAGGCTGAGTGGGAAAAAGCAGCCCGCGGTACGGACCTGCGGAAATATCCCTGGGGAGATCAAGCGCCAAACGGCAGCCTGGCAAATTTTGCTGACAAGAACACTGATCTGGATTGGTCGGAGACAGCGGTGGATGACGGCTTTACGTTCTCGGCTGCCGTAGGCAGTTTTCCGGATGGCGCCAGCCCTTACGGTGTATTGGATATGGCTGGTAACGTTTGGGAGTGGGTATCCGATTATTATGATAAGGATTATTACACAAGTTCAGCATACCGCAACCCAAGTGGTGTGGAAAACGGCGTGGTACACTCCTTACGCGGCGGGTCTTACGTGAGCCGGGCGCGCTTATTGCGCAACTCTAATCGCGGTTGGGACCTGCCGGGGTATTCCGACGACAACGACGGTTTCCGCTGTGCGCTGACCGCGTTGCCTTACGTTTACAAGACTAAAGACGAGCAGCTTTTGGCAACTCAAACTGCGCAGGCTGTTGAGGTCATTGCGATCAGTTACCAGGCTACGGCAGACTTGCGCCGCCAAGCCACGCAGGACGCACTGGCTGCCTGTACCAAGAACGTGCCTGTGTTAGGTGATGCGACGTATCAGGTGAAAACGTGCGACAATTTTTCGTCGAATTTCAACGGGTGGTTCGTAGATAAAGAATTTAACGAGTGGGGATCGTCTTCCTATGCCCTGGAGAATGGGAAATACGTTTGGCAATGGGAGGCTAAAAAAGGAGTGATGCATCGCGCCAATTTGGATACCCTAACCGTAGCAGATTTTGAAGCCAGCGTACAGGCGCAGCGCGTCAAGGGCGCCGCCGACAAAGCCTGTTACGGGCTGGTGTTTCGCAGAACGAGTTCGGATTATTACTGGTTTGACGTTTGCGATTCACAGAAGTTCTCGGTTTC
The DNA here is from genome assembly GCA_964524425.1 of uncultured Anaerolineaceae bacterium. GTDB lineage: Bacteria > Chloroflexota > Anaerolineae > Anaerolineales > DRKV01 > JBAXBF01. The sequence goes on from CAZGDA010000035.1 coordinate 1,729, forward strand.
GCTTTCCAAGGCAAGTGAATGGATCACCTTGTTGGACTGGACGGACAGCAGCGCCATCAAAGCCAACCAGGCAAATTGGTTGACGGTGGTGGCGAAAGGGAGTCAATTCACTTTTTACATCAACCAGAAGAAAGTGGGCAGCGTCAGTAACGACAGTCTACCCACCGGTTCGGTTGGGCTGGGGATTGAGCTGGGGGCAAACAACAGCGCCACGTACCAGTTTGATAACCTGGTCATCCGCGCTCCGTAAAGGGGTTGTCTAAATAGTACTGAATTTGCATTTTTTTCATACCAGATATAGGGAAGATCACAGAGAAACACCACAGATGGCATGTAAAAAGGCGCGTCCTTCTTTTAGACAGCCTTTTCAAAAAGACGGAAAAGAAAAAAACTGACAGGTTGTGAGAAAAACCTGTCAGTTTTATGTTCGGGATTGCCGGTTTATAACGCGGCGATCAATTCTTCCAAGGCGGTGAGGCTGGCAAGCTGAATGCGCAAGATGCGCCGTTGGCGCGCTTGCAGGGCTTCGTAATCGCCCAGCGCCTGGGCGCGTTCCAGGGTGCCAAAACTCATTCCCTGGGTGGGAATGTCTAAGTCGGCGGCTGGCTGTGCGGTGATTTGTAGGAAGACACCGTTGTCCTTGCCGCCTTTGTGCAATTGCCCGGTGGAATGCAAGAAGCGCGGACCAAAACCGAGCGTGGTCGCCAGTAGTGTCTTGTTTTGAATCGCCTGGCGCAGACGGCGAAGCTGGGCGTTCAGGCGCGGGTTGCGCGGTAGATAGGCGTTGATTGCGATGTACTCGGCTGGCTTGGCTGCGTCTAGCAGGGCAGTCAACACTTCTTTTAGATTTGCGTTCGCCTTCAGCGAAAATCCACTAGGGTAGGCGCTCAGTTCACCTTTTTTCCAGGCTGGCTCGGCTTCTGCCAGCGTGCCGCTTCGGTGGAAGGTGTTGATCTTTGCCAGGGTACGGGTTTTGGCGTCCTGCACGTCGGGCTGGTCGAAGGCGTTCACCCCCAAAAGCGCACAGGCAACGGCGGTGGCAAATTCCCAGCGGTAAAACTCTGCCCCCAGATCGTAGACGTCGGGCAGGTCGTAGACGAGAACAGGCTGCCCAATTTTTTGTAGGTGCGCCACTTGGTTGTCAAACCTTCCGTCGTGGCGCAGATAAACGAAGAGGCGGTCGCTGCCGTATTGCTCGGCGGGCAAGAGAGCCTCGCCATCCACCGGCACAATGCCCTTGCCTTGTTTGCCGCTGCTTTCAGCCACGAGTTGCTCCAGCCACGAACCAAAAGAGGCAAAGCGGGTGTCGGCGATAAGGGTCAATTTATCGTGCCCGGCGAGGGCGGCTTCTCCCAGGACTGCGCCAAGCAGCAGGGCAGGGTTGCCGCCGGGGGGCACATGAGCGCCGCACTGCGCCATCATCTGGCGAGCGCGTTGTAACAAACGCTGTGCGTCTGCGCCCATCAGCACAGCCGGGACGAGTCCAAAGGCGGTGAACGCCGAATATCTGCCGCCGACGGCTGGGTCGCCGTAGAAAACGCTGCGGAAAGCGCGTTGGCGGGCAAGTTTTTCCAGGGATGTGTCTGGGTCGGTGATGGCGATGAAATGCTGTCCAGCTTTGTCTCCGGCAGTGCGGCGGGCGCGCGCCCAAAAGTAGTCAAAAAAGGCGTTGATTTCGGCAGTGGAGCCGGACTTGCTGGAAACAATGTAGAGGGTTTTTTCCACTGGCGAGCGCTGAGCAGCCGCGCGCACCTGGGCGGGGTCGGTTGAATCGAGGATAGAGAGGCTCAACCCTTCGGCAGGCGCATCCAGGACGAAGCTCATGACTTCGGGGGCGAGAGAGGAGCCGCCCATACCCAAGACGAGGGCATGCGTGTAGCCTTCTTTGAGTAATTGGGTTGTGAGAGCGCCGGCGCTTTCCAGGATGGGCTGGGATTTCTCGGGCGCGGGAGCCGTCAGCCAACCCAGACGACTACGGATTTCCGCCTGCGCCTGCGGATCGTTCGTCCAGACACTTGCGTCTTCAGCGTGAATGCGGGCGGAGAGGTTCTCTGCCGCCATGCGTTGCACACGGCTACTAACAGGAACTGCCAGTTCTCCCAATTGGCGGGCGGCAGCCTGGCGGCGGTTGTCCACTGCTTTCAGCAGCGCATTAAACGCTTCAATGAAGGCTTTCACGCCTTCCTCTTCTAATTCGCGAGTTACCACATCAACGGAAATCCCCAGCGCTTCGATGGCTGTTATGGTTTGACGGGCGTCCTCCAAGCCCTCTTCGAGGGTCAGACGCGCCGTGCCGTGGTCTTTAAAAGCCAGCACGGTTTGCGGCGGAGCTGTGTTCACCGTGTGAGCGCCGATGAGTGTATCCACGTAAATCGTGTCGGGATAGGCTGGGTTTTTGGTGCTGGTGGATGCCCAGAGAGGGCGCTGCAAGCGCGCTCCTTTGGCTTTGAGTTTCTCGAAGCGGGCGCTTTCAAAAATTTGGCGAAATGCCTGGTACGCCAGTTTGGCGTTGGCGATTGCCAGTTTCCCTTTCAAGCTGGCGGCTTGGGGGTGCTGACTGCTCAATCCGTCTAGCTGCTTGTCCACGCGCGCGTCAATGCGCGAGACGAAGAAAGAAGCCACGGAAGCAATGTGATCCAGCGGCTGTTGGGCTGCGGCGCGTTCTTCCAAGCCGGCAATGAAGGCTTCCATCACTTCGTTGTAACGCACCACGGAGAATATCAAGGTTACGTTCACGTTAATTCCAGCCGCGATGGCTTTTTGGATGGCGGGCAGCCCCTGCCTGGTGGCGGGGATTTTAATCATCAGGTTGGGACGGTTCACTGTTTCCCACAGGCGTTTGGCGTCCGCCAGGGTACCTTCGGTGTCGTAGGCGAGGGTGGGGCTGACTTCCAGGCTGACGTATCCGTCTGCTTTGTTTGTGGCTTGGTAGAGCGGGGCAAACAGGTCTGCGGCGGCGCGGATGTCTTCGATGGCGAGTTGTTCATAAATTTGGACTGGCGTGTAGCCTGCCCAAGCCATTGGGATAAGCCCCGAGTCGTAATCCTTAGATTTGGCGATGGCGTTGTTGAAGATGGCAGGGTTGGAGGTCATGCCGCGAATGTCGCCGCGGGCGATCATTGCTGCGATCTCGCCATTGACGAGCAGGCGGCGTTCGATGTTGTCATACCAGAGGGATTGCCCCAGTTCGGTTAGTTTTGGAATGGGAGAAGTCATACAATGCTCCTTGTCTATTATGGCAGTTCTTGTGCCTCGATTTTCTTGATTTTCGCTACGCGGCGGGCGTAATTGCCCTCACCGATGTATTCTGCGCCGAGGAAGGAGGCGACGATTTCCTTGGCTATTTCTACGCCGATGATGCGCGCTCCCAGACAGAGCACGTTCATGTTGTCGTGTTCCACGCCCTGATGAGCCGAGTAGGTGTCGTGGCACACACTTCCATACACTCCGCGTATTTTATTCACAGTGATGGCGCTGCCGACGCCTGAGCCGCAAATGGCGATACCGCGCCAGGCTGAACCGCTTTGCACGGCGCGCCCGACATTTTCGGCAAAGTCGGTGAAATCCACTCTTTCCAAATTGTGCGTGCCCAGGTCAAGCACTTCGTGCCCGGCGGCTTGCACGGCTCGTATGACCGTTTCTTTGAGGGGAAAACCGGCGTGGTCGCTTCCGATTGCTACTATCATATTCAACTCCATTTTGGGTTTTGAGCACACCATACCTGCCTGTTGTGTTGGGAAGCAAGCAGGCATGGTGATTTTCTGAAGACGCTTACTTGGCGAGCAATTTCTTGGCGCGCGCCAATACGTTATCCACGGTAAAGCCAAACTTGCTGAACAGCTTGCCTGCCGGAGCGGAAGCGCCAAAGCCTTGCATGGCGATGATGTCGCCTGCATCACCGACCCAGCGTTCCCAACCTTGTGCCACACCGGCTTCGACTGCCAGGCGCGCTTTCACTTGCGGGGGTAAGACAGCGGCGCGGTATTCCTGCGGTTGCGCGGCAAAGAGTTCCCAGCTGGGGAAGGACACAAGGCGCACGCCAATACCTTCTGCTGCCAGTTGGGCGCCGGCTTCCACGATGAGGGAGACTTCTGAGCCAGAAGCGATGAGGATGATTTCGGGCGCTTTTCCACCCAGGTCTGCCAGCACGTAGGCGCCGCGGGCTGTGTTCTCAGCGGGGGTGTAAACCGTGCGGTCAAGCGTGGGCAGGTTCTGGCGGGTTAAAATCAAGACTGTCGGGGCGCTGCGGCGTTCTATGGCAATTTTCCAGGCTTCGGCGGTTTCGTTACCGTCGCCAGGACGCAGAGTAACCAGGTTGGGAATGGCGCGCAGGGCAGCGAGGTGCTCGACCGGTTGGTGGGTGGGTCCGTCCTCGCCGACGCCGATACTGTCGTGGGTGAAGACCCAGATGGTGGGGTAGTGGGAAAGGGCGGAGACGCGCAGCGCGGGGCGTAAATAATCTGAAAACACCAGGAAAGTGGCGCCGTAGGGAATCAGGCAACCATACACCGCCATACCGTTGAGGATGCCACCCATAGCGTGTTCGCGCACACCGAAGTGGAAGTTGCGCCCCTGGGGCGTGTCTTTCTGGAAGGCAGGTAAACCGTCAATCCAGGTGTTGTTGGAAGGGGCGAGGTCAGCCGAGCCGCCGAGCAATTCGGGCAGGCGCAGTGCCAGGGCGTTGATGGTCTTGCCGGAAGCCGAACGCGTGGCGACGCCCTTGGGGTCGGCGGGGAATTTGGGCAGGGCGCTCTGCCAGCCTTCGGGCAGTTTTCCTGCCATGCGGCGCTGTAATTCTGCACCCAATTCAGGGAACGCCGTTTGATATTTCTTCACCAATGCTTCCCAGTCTGCCTGGAGTCGCTTGCCCTCTTCCACTGCGCTGCGGAAGTGAGCCAGTACGTCATCGTGAACGAAGAAACGCTCGGTAGGATACCCCAGGTTTTGCTTAGCGGAGTCCAGTTCTTCGTCTCCGGGAGGGGCGCCGTGCGCTTTTTCACTGTCCTGCTTGGTGGGTAAGCCGTACCCGATGTGCGTGCGGCAAATAATGAGGGAGGGGCGCGGATCAGCTTTGGCTTGCTGAATGGCTTTATCAATGGCTTCCACGTCGTTGCCGTCAGCGACGTGCAGCACCTGCCAGTTGTAAGCGGCGAAGCGGGCGGCGCGGTCTTCGGTGAAGGCGATGTCTGTGCTGCCATCAATGCTGATGCGGTTGTCATCGTAGAGATAGATCAAGCGGCTCAATCCGAGGTGCCCGGCAAGGGACGCTGCTTCAGAAGTGATGCCTTCCATTAAGTCACCGTCAGTAACGATGGCGTAGATCGTATTGTCGAAAATATCGTAACCGGGCTGGTTAAACTCAGCGGCTAGATGCGCTTCCGCGATTGCCATGCCCACGCCGTTGACAAAACCGGCTCCCAGGGGTCCGGTGGTTACTTCTACCCCCGGCGTCAAGCCGAATTCGGGATGCCCAGGCGTGCGGCTGCCCATCTGACGGAAGTTCATCAGCTCTTCGCGGGTCAGGTTGTAGCCGGTGAGGTGCAGGAGAGAGTAAATCAACATGCTGCCGTGTCCGCCGGAGAGGACGAAGCGGTCGCGGTTGATCCATTTTGGGTCAACCGGGTTGTGGCGCAGGTGGCGCGTCCAGATCGTATATGCCATGGCTGCGGCACCCATGGGCAAACCGGGATGTCCGGAATTTGCCTTTTGTACCCCGTCCGCCGAAAGGAAACGGATGGCATTCACGGCGCGATTTTGAAGGTCTGCAGAAACTTTCGAAGTCATAGAAATTCTCCCGTATTTAAGATAAATTATGTGAAATGATAGCGTCTATTGATAGCGTCTATTGATAGCGTTTATTATTATAGCACTGAATCGAGGCGCTGCACGCACGTCTTGCCTGCTGTATAATTATTAAACCACGCGGTGGATGGATGGGTGTGTATATTATTTCACGCCCTACCTGTTTGGCTGCTTCTGGCAGGTTCTGATTCCCTGAGTCGTTTTACTTGTAATAAATAATTCACCATTCTCTCAAACGAGACTTATTTTCTTATTCTGCAACCAACCACTCCTTGGCAATGATCTCGTCGTCAAAAAGTGTAACGTCCTGACCGGAGAACTTCATCACAATATCCAGCAGGATTTTTCGCGGACCGGAATAACCAACTCCCAGCACGGCGGATTTCTTGACGTGCGGCTTGGTTTTACTGGTACTTTTCTTAAAAATATCTACGACTTGTGGATTCCCCGGCGTGCCCTGCATGTTAGACAAAACGAGCACGCTGTTGCCGGGCTGGCGGCATATTTCGTTGTCGGTAGCGTCCACCTCTTCTTGTATCTGTGCGATGTTCATGTTGGTGAAATCACAATAGAAAATATTCTTTTCTTTATACGTTATCCATTTTGATTTCATAGTTTGCCTCTTTTTATGCTATTGATTTCCAAAACCGGCTAATGTATATGATTTTTTTATTAACAATCAGAATAATGGTTTTGTTCGGGGGTTGTCAATTTTTCTGTTCAACACCTGGTGCGAAAAATTCAAATTCGCTCGTTTCCAAAAGCTCTATCGCGCCAACCTGGGCGAAGGAGAGAGAGGCGCGAAGCTGGTCTATGAGCGGCTGCCAGCGGGATACTTCCTCAGCGGCAAAGACGATGCAATCCGCGCCGGCCAGCGCTGCCAGGCACCTGCCAATGGATTTTAAAAGGTGCGCCTGAATTGCCTGGCGAACCAACACCTGGGTTTCGTCTTCCAGTAAGTCAATTACAGAGCCGTTTTTCCCCGCCAATGCCTGTATGCCCGCTTGCCTGGTGAGTAAAAAGGCGATGCTGTCGGCATCCCAGCCTTGTTGGCGCAGCATCAATGGAATGGTTGGGTCCACCTCTCCACTGCCGAATTGCGAGGGGATGCTTTCCGAGGCGCTGAAGCCGAAACTCGTCTCTACGGCTTTACCGTTCAGGATGGCGGCGGTGTTGGGTGTATTTCCCAGGTGGACGCTGACCAGGCGGGACAGATGCGCAGCAACCCGGGAGACTTTCTGCCACGCCCAAGCATGGAAGAAGCCATCGCCTCCGTACCGGCGGACACCGCTGGAAAATAAATCGTAAGGCAGCCCGTAAGCAGCGGATGTTTGCGGAAGGTCGGTAAAGAACGCCGTCTGGCACAAGATTAGCTGCTTGCGATCGGGAAATGAGGGCAACCCTTCCAGCGCCAGCAGATACGTCAGCCCGTTTAAACCGGGGGAAAACGCCAGACAGGTTTCCAATTGCGAGAGTGTGCGCTCGTTCAGAGGGGTAAGCGGCTGTGTGATGACGTTTCCGCCGTGCGCCAGCACGTAAGCCAGGGCGGCGCGGCTTTGTGCTAGCTTCGGCACGTCTTGCAGGCTCATCCTGCCCGCCAACGGCAGGCTGCCGCGCTGTTTGTTTATCAGGTCGAACCAGTGTAATTCGTCTATTCCAGGCTCAAGCACCCACATGTTTTCCCTCCAGCAGCAGTCTCACGCCCTCTGTGGCGATGATGTATTCTTCGTCGGTGGGCATAGCCAGCAGGCGCAGGCGCGAGCTGGCGGCGCTTATTTCGGAGATTTGAGCGGGTTTTACAGAAGTATTTTTTGTCTCATCCAAAAGCACACCTGCCCATTCCAAGCCGGAACACACCTGCTTCCGCAAAGCCGCATTGTTTGCGCCGATGTCGTCGGTGAAGAGCAGGAGATCTGCGCCGCCCAGCAAGGTTATGTAGGCAGCGATGGTCTTTTTCAACCGGTCGGCGTACACGTCCACGGCGAAAGCAGCGCGGAGACTATTTTCCTGGACGGCGGCGCGCTGTAAATCGCGCAGGTCGGCTGAGATGCCCGAAAGCCCAAGCAAACCGCTGTGCTTGTTCAGCAGACCGTTAAGCTGCGGTGCTTCATAGCCAAGTTCTCTCATCAGGTAAACCAGCAGCAATCCGTCAAGATCACCGCTGCGCGTGCTCATCACCAGCCCGGCTAAAGGTGAATAGCCCATCGAGGTGTCTAGAGATTTGGCGCGGTGGATGGCTGCCACGCTGGAACCGCCGGTGCCCAGGTGGCACGCCACTATGTCGAGTGTGTCTAGCGGCGACCCCAGGTAAGCCGCCGCCTGGGCGCTGACGTATTGGTAGGACAAGCCGTGAAATCCGTATTTGCGCAGCCCAAAGTGACGGCAAATGTTGAGCGGCAGGGCGTAGCGGTATGCCCATTCCGGCAGGCTGGCGTGAAAGGCGGTGTCAAAGGTCAGGTATTGGAGCAGGTTGGGAAATCGTCGCTGGCACACCTCGATCACCCGCATAGAATTGGGGTTATGAATCGGCGCCAACGGCATACATAATTGCAAGCGCGATGCGTTCTCTTCTGTCAATGGGACGGATTGCTGGAAAAATTCGCCTCCGTGCACGAAGCGGTGTCCGATGGCGTCGAACGTTACGCCTTGCTGCTGCAAGAAATCTAGAATCAGCTCGGCTGCTCTGCTGTGGTCTGGTATGGGAGTGATCGTGCGCAGGCTTTCGCCTGCCCATTGATGTTCGATAAACGAGGGTTCCTGGCTTACGACGCCGACGCGGTGGGCTTTCCCGCAACAAACGACCTGCAACACAGCTTCGGCTTGGCATTGGTACACTTTGTAGTTCTGAGAAGAACTGCCGCAGTTAAAAACGAGAAGATTCATGCTGGATAAAGAGTGAATAACAAATCATAAACTAGAACAAAACTAAGCCTGGAGAATGTCAGTTCTATGCGCGCAACGCCGCCGGAAAAGGAACTTTTTCCGGCAAACGATGCGTGCTTTCTACGTGCTTTCTCTTATGGCTATGGCAATTCCCATATTGTAAATCCCGAGTACCTGGTTAGCTTGTCTTTGATGCTAGATTCTTTGAAAAAGCCTGTGCCGACTGCTACGTCGCCGGCGTTCTCGCGTCCAACCAGGTCCAGAGGGGCGATCAAAGTGTTGTTGATGAAGAAAAATCCTTTATTTTCGCGCACCAGTAAATAAAGGTCGTTCTCTGCCGGGTAACCAATTTTTATAGAAACGGGTAATTTTTGTTGTTTGTTTGTCCACGTGGTCGCGGAGAGCGCCGGTTGGCGATTGCCAAAATACCACACACTGCCGCCTGGTCCAGAGACAACCACAGCCTGATATTGGTCGTCATCCGCGGCGCTGCGAAAAGCGAACCCGATGTCCCATTGACCGCGCAGCGATTCATACGGATTGGCAAATCTTGCCCTGGTGATGAAGTTTTTCACGCTGGTACCGGCGGAGCGCGTTTGGGTCAGTCCGTCTGTGGAATGAGGCAGACTGCCTTCCATCGGACCAAGCCCCGGCTGCCCAAGCTGCCACACGGAAAAGTCTTTGTAGAGGGTGCTGTAGCCTTCTTCCTGACTGCCTGGGGAATAGCCACTCTCGAAATAAATCTCACCCGGTTCCTGGCGTGCGGAGAGGTCCAGGTCTGCCACAAACGCATCGTTGATGAAGAAAAATCCCTTCTCTGCCAGGGCAATCAGACTGAGTTTGTTAGGGCTACCGGTAGTGTTGATCAACGTGCGGATGGCGGCTTTGTGTTTTTTGTTGTCGTCCACAACAACGGATTTTCCGTCGCTTTGGTTGATTAATTGCCAGGTGTTGTCGGAGTGAATGACCAGGCGGTAGCCTTCTTCATTGCTGGGGGCGCGGAAAAGAAAACCGACGTCCCAGACGCCCAGGGCTTCGGCGTAGGGTGTGTTGAAAGTGATGTCCACGGAGAAGTCGCTCAGATTCACACCAGCGGCTTTTTGCAGCACCGCACCATCTTTGCTGTGAGGCAGGTCGCCTGTTTCAGATGTTACTACTTTTTGAGGCGGGATTAACTCCGCCTGCGCCGGAGGAGGGGTGGGGGTGGGGGTTACATTTTGGGTGTAGGCGACGGCTGTTTGGGTAGCCTGTTCGTACACGTCTTCTACAGCCTGGCTCTGGGGTAATTCCCAGACGGTGAAATCTTCAAAACTCAGTGCTCTGCCAGCAAGACCGGAGTTTTTATAGAAACCAGTCGCAACGGCAATGTCCCCAGCGCTGGTGCGCTTGGATAGGTCGAGGCTTTTGATAAAAACGTTATTGACGAACAAAAAGCCTTTGTCTTTCATTCCAATTAAGGTGATGTCGTTTTGCTCTTTTTCTCCGTTTTGGAAAATTCTCTCCACTTTACTTTTCGTAACCGTGTTTGCATCGTTCAGGCGGGGTGTTTTATCAGCCAATTCCCATTGCGCCTTGGAAGTGAAAATCAGGCGATACTCGTCATTTTCATCTGCGCTGCGGAAAATGAAACCAATCGTCCAGGGACCAATGTGGGCGGCGTAGGGATTTTTGAAAACTGCGCGGGCGATGAAGTTGTCCAGGCTCACTTCAGCAGGATGGGTGGTGATTTTTCCTTCTTCATATTCCAGTTCACCGCTGCCAATTTGGATTCCGGAGCCGATTGACCACACGCTGAATTCGTCGTAGCGGGTGGTCTCACCCTCTTTTTGCGCCCCTTCAAAATAACCCGTCTCGATGGATACGTCGCCGCTTTTCTGGAGAGCCGAAAGATTCAAGCGACTGACAAACGATTCGTTGATAAAGACGACTCCCCAATCCCCAACTACTGTCAGCACGATACGGTTGGTCTTGCCGGCAGTGTTGTTCAATACCAGGTTTTGCAGCACGCCCTTGTCAACCACTTCCTGCCTGTCGGGTTGGAAGAGGATCAATTGCCAGGTAGAGTCGGAGCGGAAGACCAGCCTGTATCCGTTGTCTTCTCCGCTGGAACGGAAGAAGAACCCTACGTCCCAATTTCCTGCGGAGGTTGAGAAGGGGTTGTAAAGCAAGGCTTGGGTGGTAAAATCACGTAAATTCACAGCGGCGCTCTGTTGCAATACTTTCCCTCCGGGCTGATGCGCCCATTCACCATGCTGCGGACCGAACAGGAGTGTGTTGCCGCTTTTGGAAATAATAACGGGTGCAGTGGCTTGTTCTTCTATAGGAGCTGCCGTTTCTGGGTTGAGGGTCAGTGCGACGCTGCTGGCGGTAACGGCGGGTGCTGCAGACGCTACGACGTTGGCGACGGGGGTTTGAACGCCAGCTGTAGGTGTGGCAGAAGCGGTTGACATGCGCATACCCCGTAAAATCAACCAGCCGCCAACGGACAAGCCGCACAGCGCTACCAGGGCAATGACAGCCCAAACCCAAAGCGGGCGCGGCTGTTTTTGTTCCGCAGGAACAGGTGTTGGCTGAGGGGTAACAGGCTGCGGTTGGGGAACAGGTTCACGCGCCTTTACAGGCATAGCCGGGGCGGCTGTTTCAGGTTGCGAGGAAGGCGGGCGAGCTTCAACCGGTGGCTGCTCCAGGGGCAGGGCGCCGGATTCTACCGTCTCCGCCACTGCCATGCCAACCGGCAAGATGACGTCCATTGTCTCTACCTGCTCGGGTGGTGTTTCGGAGGTGGGGGCTTTGGCTTGCGGAGCGGGTGGCGCTACGCTCGCTGCGATGGTTTCCCCTTCTTCTTCAACCGGTTCTGGACGAGGGACTGCTTCAATTGTGGCTTCTTCTGGCGGTGGAGGCGCTTTAACTGCTTCCGGTTTCGGCGTCTGTGGGGGAGTTTCCACAGGTAAGACAGCAAACGGTTGTATGGTTGCGGCTATTTCCGCCTCGGGTGCTGGCACAGGTGGAGGCGATGGAATGGTGTGGGCTTTCGCTTCTGCCTGAATGGATGGAGGAAGGGAAGGTGTAACAGGTGCAGCGAGGTGACTATCCGCTTCTCTGCTGGCTGCTTTTCCGTTATTGATATATTCCAGACGGGTGAGTTTTTCCAGGTCGGCGACAAACGCCTTCATGTTTTGGTAACGTTCCTCAGGGTCCTTTGCCATCGCTTTGGCAATTACCTCTTCAACTTCGTCTGGCAGGTCGGATATGAAGGATTTTGGTTGTGGAGGGATCTCGAGGACGTGCTTTACCATCACTGCTACGGGGGTATCTGCCGTAAATGGTTTTTGCCCGGTAACCAGTTCGTAAAATACGACGCCTAATGAGTAGATGTCGGCGCGGTAATCAACGATTTTTCCGGTGCTTTGCTCCGGAGCGGTGTACTCCGGCGTGCCGACGGAGGTGCCCGGACCCGTCAAGGTCATACCCTCGCCGATGTATAGAAGTTTGGCGATGCCAAAATCGGAGAGCATGGGGTCGCCGGTGGCGGTCATCAGGATGTTCGTGGGTTTTACGTCGCGGTGTACGATCCTTTGGTGGTGAGCGTAGTCCAGGGCGCGGGCAATGGGAATGACCAGGCGGGCTGCTTCGGCGTAATACATGGGCTTTCCGGTGAGCGGTTTCAATGTGCCGCCCGCCAGATATTCCATTACCAGGAACGGAGCGCCCTCGAATTCTCCGTAATCGTAGACTTTGACGATGTTGGGATGGGAGAGTTTCGCTAACGCCCGCGATTCTCTTTCAAAGCGTTTGAGCATATCCTGGGTATATTGTTCTTCGATAACACCAAAACGGATAAATTTCATGGCAACTTCTCGATCCAGATGGCTGTCATACGCCTTATAGACAGTCGCCATACCGCCCTCGCCGAGCAGTTCCAGTATATGATAACGTCCTACGTCTTTACCGGTCAGGTCTAATATGCTCATAATATACTTTTCCGCCTATTTTGTGCTATTTTTTCCTGGTTGATCTCTTATTCATTATACACAAATGCAATCCCAATTGTAATACTGATTTTAATAATTCTCTATAAATTGGGAAAATTCATCTGATGGAAAGACTGTAAATCTCAGTATTTAATGTAACAAAAGTTACTTACAAATGGAAGCGTAATATAATACAATTATTGTGATATGAAAATCCCTTTGCTGTTTGTGATTCTTGCATTGATTGCAGTGGCGGGTGTCGGAATGTACGCCACCAATTTCACAGCTTACCTGGGAAACGACCCCGAAGCGTGCAATAATTGCCACGTGATGGACGCCGCTTATGCAAGCTGGTATCACGGCGGGCATCGTCAATGGGCGGTGTGTAACGACTGCCATACTCCCCACGACCTGATCCCCAAGTATTATGTGAAGGCAATGTCCGGCTATCACCACGTCTCGGCATTTTTGTTGGGGGATATCCCGGTGGCAATCCGCGCTAAAGAATCTTCCAGACAGGTTGTTGATGAAAATTGTATTCGCTGCCACACAACCACTGTATCCGATATTAGCGTTGGGCAAATGAGTGGAGGAAGGTATTGTTTTGAATGCCATCGTGATTCGGCGCACGGTGCGCGCGGCATCACCATTCAACCCGCGGTTGTAACGGATAAACGTTCCATAGAGTATTCTGGAAAACAGGAGTAAAGTACGAATGAAAGAGAAAGGAATTGTAGTCATCTTAAGTGGTGTAATTATCCTCCTGGCGGCTGGGCTTATTGGGGCGTTGCTTTATATCCGCAGCCAGCCCAGCGTTGGGCGCGGCATTCAACCGCTCGTGGAAATTGCGGCGATGGAACCAGATTCGGCAAAATGGGGCATCAATTTTCCCAAGGAATACACAACTTTTCTCCTGACTGAGACGAACAACAAGAAGACAGATTACGGCGGCTCTGAAAAGTATTCTAAGTTAGAGAAAGACCCGCGCCTGGTTAAATTGTTTGCTGGATACCCTTTTAGCAAGGATTATACGGAAGAGCGCGGACATCGCAATGCCCTGGTTGACGTGCGCGAAACCAAGCGAGTCAACAACACCACCGCAGGAACCTGTTATTCGTGTAAATCTGCCGATAATCCCAAATTGTGGTACGAGATGGGCATGGCGGAGTATGATAAGACACCTTTTTATACGTTAGGAGAGAAAATCACTCAGCCAATTGGTTGCGCCAACTGCCACGAAACTGGCACGATGAATCTGATTGTAACCAACCCGGCGTTGGAAGAAGCCCTGGAAAAGCAGGGCAAAGACTGGCGCAAGTTCACGCGCCAGGAAATGCGCACGGTGGTGTGCGCGAATTGCCACGTGGAATATTATTTCGCCGGTGAGGGAAAATATCTCACCTTCCCCTGGGAGGATGGCACGCGGATTGATCAAATTGTGAAATATTACAACGACATCGAGTTCAAAGATTGGGAGTATCCCGACGCTAAAACACCCACGCTGAAAATGCAGCACCCTGAATACGAATTTTATAGCGCAGACAGCACGCATTATCGCGCCGGTGTGGCTTGCGCCGACTGCCACTTGCCATACACCCGCGACGGCGCGGCTAAGTTTTCCACGCACGACGTTCACAGCCCGCTGCTTGGCGCGGACGCCGCATGCGGCACCTGTCATACTGACGTGGAATACGTAAAGGCGCGCGTGAAGATCATTCAAGATACGGTATGGGAGACGCAATCTGCCACGGAAGATGCCATCATCGCTGCTATTGACGCCATTACAGTTGCATCTGCTAAGCCGGGTGCAGACGAGAAACTGCTCAAGGAAGCGCGCCAGATGCACCGCGAGGCGCAAGCCTATTGGGACTTCATCGCTGCTGAAAACAGCATGGGTTTCCACAACCCAGAAGAAGCCCTGCGCATCCTTGCCAAGGCGACCAACTTAGCCCGTCAGGCGCAAATTAAAGCCTTGCAAGCCTCGGGGGAAGGCGCGCAGGCAAGTGTAATTTTACAATAATCAGGAGAGATCATGGACTCTTACGTTTTCATCCAGGATTTGTTACAGCAGGAAGGTGAATTGCCTTCGGATAGCATTCTAAGTCGCACGCTGCACAAGGACGAGAAACTTAAGGTGATCCTGTTTAACTTTGCCGCCGGGCAAGAGCTTTCGGAACACACCGCGGCAGTACCTGCCATTTTGCATTTTTTGCATGGCGAAGCGGATTTGATTTTGGGAGGGGAAAGGAAGGAGGCACGCCCCGGCACGTGGGTGTATATGCCGCCGCAAATGCCGCACACTATCGTGGCGAAATCACCCCTGAGCATGTTGTTGGTGATGCTGTAACCGCGCTCATCCAGGCGTGTTCGCTGGGCTGCCCTGCGCAGGCGCCGTACTTCTACTCCCTGAATATGCGGGCAGGGGCTGTCCTATCAGGCTTGCATTTGCTTTTTTATACCAGATGAGATTGGATTTTGTGTAAAATTACCATATAGGGTATTACCAAAAGCACGTCTTTCTTTTTGGACTGCCGCTACATTTTTTTGTTATGATTTTAATTTTGCGTATAATGCGCTTAATTTTGTATTGTACACACCTCTGATGTGCTCTTCATCTTCCCCAAGCGGTTTGATAGGAATAAGATCCAGCACCTCTTCCTGCGACAAACCCGAATCGTACATCGTCTTGACCATACCGCCAATCATTGCCGATATTCCTTGTTCGCATTCAGCCTGGTTCAACCCAAACAGCCTGGCTAGTTTGTGTAATTCATAAAGCTGGAACCAAAGGTAGGTGGGTCCCATAGCAGTAATCAGCGCGTAGGCTTCCAATTTCTCCTCGTCCACCTCTGGACATTTCCCCAAGGTGCGGAATAAAGCAGACAAAGTATCTTTTTCTATGGCGGAAAAAGCACCTGAAAAAGCCAGGGGGTTATACCCCGAATTTATTATGGAAGGGGCGTTAGGAATTATACGCACGATTCGATCAAAACCGTGCAGTAGTTGCTTGATCTTAGAAATACTCAACTTAGGCGCCAGTGAAACCACGATTGTATTTGGTTTCAAAGAGGAATGTATTTCTTCCAGCGTGTCCGCCATGGCAGGCGGATGAAGAGCAATGAAGACAATTTCCTGTAACGCCGCCTGTTGATTGTCGTTTACGGCAACCTGAATCTCAGGAAAACCATTTTGCAGGCGGGTCAATACATCTTCGTTCGCATCTGTAACAAAGATTCGTTCTGGAAGCACCCCGGCTTTTTTAAAGCCTATCAGCATAATGCGGGTGATACGCCCGCCACCGATAAATCCGAATGACTTATAAACCATTACATCCTCCTTGATTTCTTGTTATGAGTGGGTAGAAAATTGCTCTATCGCGTCTACTGTATGGGTTGCATAAATCGAAGCGCGCCGTCCGCCCATAATCAGGGCTACCCCGATCGTATCCAATCGTTCCTGGCGCGTTGCTCCTGCCGCGATTGCATCATGCACGTGATAAGCAATGCAACCATCGCACGCAGCTACGATGCCAATCGCCAGCGCCATCAATTCTTTAACTTTAGCACTGAGTTCGCCTTCTTCCACTGCTTTTTTATGCAGACGTGCGAAACCGCTCATAACGCCAGGGAGTTCACTGCCTAATTGTGCCAGGCGTTCTTCAAGATGTTTATGGGTACCAACGTAATCTGTAGTCACAGGGTTCTCCTTATTATTCTACTTGCAGGTTTTTCCCGGTTATTAATGAATCAGTCTACGATTTTAATCGTCGGCTCGATTGTAATTTCAGATTTGACTGAATTGGCGACCAGGCTGTATTTACGCGCCGATTGCAGGGCGCGCTGCGTGCGCGCCAGCACCGCCTCGCGTTTCTCCCCGGCGGCTGAGATGTGACTGACAGGATAGAGGCGCAGATGCGTAAAAATTTCGGTGCGGTCCAGTTCAATCAACTTGGTGCCCTCGGAGCGGCAGGTGAAGGAGAGCAACTTTAGTTTATAACGCTCGGTTGCCCAGATGAACATCATCATAATGCATGTGTTCGTAGCAGCCACAAAGGCATCTTCAGGGGTAAACACACCGGGGTGCCCTTGAGCATCTGGCGGGGCGGAGAAATCCATTTCAGGGCCATTGCCCATGACGATGTGTCCCCAGTGCTCCCCTTTCCAACTCACGGTGGTGGTATATACAGCAGTTCTACTCACGTTGTTTTTTCCTTTTCCATAGTTTAAAATGTCCAACCGCATCCATCGGCTCACCCAGCGGATCAAGCCTGCGTTTTTTTGCTCACATACTGCGCATATTCGCCTTGCAGCGCATTGAGAAGGGACGCTTCATCCTCTTGAGCGACAGAATTGTATATTTTAACCATTTCTAAAATGGAGACAGCGGTTTGCGTGGTCGCTGGTTCGCGGTTGGCAAAGAACGACTCGAACATGAGCGGCAAGCCGATCAGGATGATGTCCTTTCCATTTACGGCGATTTTTTGTACCGGAATACCAGAACCGCACGAACAGGTGGCTTGAGGCGGCTCGTGCACTTGAGAAGATTCAACCTGCAAAGGAACAAACTCACCTTGCCTGCGATTCCAGGCTTTTCCCAGGATTTCATCCACTTTTTCAGCAATGTGCTGGGCAGTTTTTTCTACAGCTTGTGTGCCGGCTTCGTTTAGTTTCCTTTTCCCGGCGGGTTTACCCAAGCCATGTTCATTGATCAGATCGCTGATTACAAAGCTGGCGGCTGGTTTATTGGAATACATTTCTGTGGAACGGGCTGCGCAGCGCTTGTCGCAGCCATCAATGGTGATGGTGGGGTGAAATTTGGCGAAGGCGCGGTCGCCCTGCCCGCCGGCGAGGAAGAGCGGCAGGCAAATCGTTACCGTATCTTCCGGGCGCAGGCTTTCCAGCACTTTCAATGCCGCCAAACGCGTAATTGTCCCTTCGGGCAATTCCTCTCCTGAACAAGCCACGATTCCGACTTTCTGCTTGGGTAGCTCAGGCATGCGAACCTCCTTCAGGCTCTGCTACGCCGGACAATTCATCCACAACAGCTTCAATCTCTTTCGAAAGCGCCTGGGCTAGTCTCTGTCCGTCTTGGTTAAGTTCGGCAATTCCCTTGGGTTTTAGCTGGCGGTGGCGGCGGAACACGTCCAGGACGTCAAACTCTTGGGCAATTTCAGCGCCGCTTTCACGAACCATTTTGCTGGCGCACGCCAGTTTACATCCGTCAATGGTGATGGATGGGTTATTTGCAAGCGCCTGGCGTGCCTCGTCATCCCCCAATACCAGCAGGGAAAGAGGTACCAGTTGCGTAAGCGCGGGGCGGTCATCTTCCGTAACCTGGTAGGCTGCCTCACGGCTGACTGTGCCGTAAGTTTTACCGATGCCGCTGCACGGCACGATGACTACTTTCTTTCCTTCGTTCATAGCTTTTTTGCTTCTTCTTCGGCTGTGTGTTTCATGTGCTTAAAATAGGCTTGGGCATCCATCAAGCCGGTGCTTTCCACCTGCCAAGCCTGCCCGTCAATATCCACCAGCCAGCCTGCACCGTATGGGTCCTGATTGATCAATTCTGGGGTTTCGTCCAGAGCCGGGTTGACCTGCACGATTTCGCCGCTGATGGGGCTGCCGAATTCGATCATTACTTTTATCGTTTCGATGGCAAACACTTCGTTTCCAACGTTTAGATACGTACCTGCGTTCTTACATTCTGCAAATGCCACGTCGCCGTTGCGCTGTTGTACGTAGTCGGAAATTCCCAGGCGTATTACTCCGTCCAGCGGCAGCGCCCACACACCTTCTGCGCTGTACAGGCGTCCGATGGCTACTTTGAAAGTAAACTTATCTACTGTGGTTTCCAAATATTCTGTCATAATACCCTCCGTCGTTTCACTCCCCAAGGCGCGGGTTGCCAATTGCCTGCGCTGTCAGGCGGTAACTTTCCGCACCGGTTGGGGTTTGTTTAAATTCCAGGTGCGGTTGCAGCGCACCCATCTCTTGGGCTTCTTGTATAACTTTTTTAGCCAACAGTTCTTTGGCGTAGAACAGCGCTTCGTCCAGGTTGGAAAATTCTTTGCGTTCTTGCTCATCCTGCACGGCGTAGCGAATCTGGTCTTGCAGAGGGAGGAGGTTGGCTTCGCCGTAGACGATGACGTTTCCTGCCACCGCACCTACTGCGTTGGCTACGTGATAATTGGGCGGCAGAATAAGCTGCGTGTGCAATAATTCAGCTACCCTGGGCAAGAAAATGTGTGCTGGCGCACCCATGCCAATGATGGGCATTTTTAACCCGATCTGGCAGCCCAGGTAAGGGTTTATATCGTGCAGGTTTTCATCAAACAACCACAGTCCCAGATTGTCCTGGTTTAAAAGACCATCCTCGCGCTGGAGGGTGTGAGCGCTGATGAAAGCAATAATTTCGGCGACAATTTTTTCAGCGATGACTTCCTTTACCTGCTGAAGTAATTTTTCGGGGGTCCAACGCTTGACGAGGGCGACGGTTCTGGCAGAGATGCGAGCAGCGTCTCCATCCCAGGGGGCATATTCGCCGCTGACGTGCAGCAAATCCGTGGGGGTAAGCGCGGCTCTGCCGACGATGTCCTCTTCGATGAGGCGCTCGCCGTCCATCTGGTGGGTTGAGCGCAAGTCGAGCGCTTTGAGCAAACCAGGCAGTGAATAGGGGCGCTGGCGCAGCAGGTCTACTGCGGCACGCGCGCTGTCGTCTTGCAAGGGGCGGCGCGGCTCGCGCTTGAGAAACCAGTATTCTACCCGCCTGGGAAACGGGCGGTCAAAGCCTTCTGCCGCAATCTGGCGGATTTCTGCGGCAACTACTGCGTGTTGAGAGGCGAGGTAGGAGATGGGAACCACGCGGGCGGGACCTACCTGTAATCTTTTGGTGCTGTCAAAACTGAGCATGCTGTCACCGCCCAACCCAAATGAGCGCACGTTTGCGGCTCGCACGGCAGTATGATAATTGCCGACCCGCGTGCCCTCGTCGAGGATGTTCACACGTCCCTTGTCAATGATGGCGATGTCGGTGGTGGTGCCGCCGACGTCAATCACCAGCCCTTTATCCACCCCTGCTAAAAAGCGCCCGCCGATGGCGCTCGCCGCCGGTCCAGAGTGGATGGTTTCCACAGGTCGCTGATTGGCGGATTTGACGTTCATTAAGGCGCCGTCGCCGCGCACCACCATCAACGGACAGGTGATGCCGCGCTGGCACAGCGCGCCTTGCACCGCAGCGACAAATTCGTGCGAGATGGACAACAAAGCCGCGTTTAGGGTGGCGGTTGTGGCGCGCTTCACTGAATCCAGGCGCGTGGAAAGTTGGTGTCCCTGCACAACCGGCAGGTCAATGACCTGCGCCAGCGCCTGCGCGGCGGCTTCTTCGTGGCTGGCGTTGAGCGGGCTGAAATACGCCGAAACGGCGAAGGCTTCCACGCTCCCATCCAGGGTTTTGGCTCTTTGCAGCATACCAGCGAGATCGGGTTGGCATTGTTCCTTGCCGTATAAATCGTGTCCACCGCGAAAATAAAAGAATTTCGGCGTGCCAAACTGCTCTGCCAGGCTAAACCGGCGCACCAATTCTTCGTCGTAGCCGAACAGGAACAACGCCACAGGGCGTGATTTGTTTTCGGCAATTGCGTTGGTTACCAGCGTGGTTGAAATTGATATCAATTTCACGGCGGATGGTTCTTCGGGCAGAAGGGCGTCTAATGTGCTGAGAATGCCCAGAGATAAATCGTGATGGGTGGTGAGTGTCTTGACAGTGGCGAGAATCTCCTGCGTGCGATAATCCAGCAATACGCCGTCGGTATACGTACCGCCTGTGTCAATTCCTAATACAAGAGGTGATGGATGTGATGACATACTTAAGGCTGTTGTTTGGTAGTATTAATTGTGTAAAGGTAGAACAGGTTCAAGTTCTTTGTGCGTGTCCTGGTTGCATTTCGGACAGGGGCAATTTCCAGCCCGCTGCGGGGTTACGTCTTGTGTGTGTGTCAGGCGGCGCGCCTCGTCCAACACGTTGAGGATGGCAGTATCAAGTATCTGATAATATATGTTCCAGCCCTCACGGCGCACCTGCACAAGCCCTGCCTCGCGCAACACGGCGAGCTGTTGAGAAAGGTAAGCCTGGCGGTAGCCCAGAGCGGCTTCCAGATGGCAGACGCAGGCTTCTCCTTGGCGTAACATGTCCAATATTGCCAGGCGCGCCGGATGCGCCATTACCCTAAAGAGGCGCGTCAGCGCAGCATAAGCGCCCTGTAAGGTTTCTTCGGTGTCAGCCTCAATTATATTCAATTCCATGAATATGATTATATCCCAGCATCTGATTTTGTCAAGAGGGATGGCGAGCGGGGCATCTCAATCTTGCCGAATTGTCGTTTTCGTGTATAATTAGTTAAGCAAGAGCGCCCCCATAGCTCAGTGGATAGAGCGCTGCCCTCCGGAGGCAGATACCCGCGTTCGAGTCGCGGTGGGGGCACAACCCTTTCTAATTTCCCACAAGCAAGAATAGTCCGTTATTCTTCGAGATGCTTTAAATCTCTTACCCTTTTCCCTAGAAATACGTAAAGGCAACGTCCATTTTCAGGCTTCTGTACTGATTTGCATTTCTTCTCCAATGCTTTGAACAGTACGCCGTTAACGTGATTTTATAAATCCTCTTGTTTGTGTTATTCTCTATGGGTATTTTACTGCTCTTATATTGTTAATGAAACAAGTAACGCAGGATAATTCCCCCACTTGTTTACACACCCGTCGTCCGATGGAAAAGGGAGTATAATTCTCTGTGAAAGCGTCAGGCGGACGGCACAATCAATCTATTACGAAAGGAGCGATTTCCTAATGAGAGCTGCAATCTATGAAGAATTTTGCAAACCACTATCTATCCAAAATGTGGCAGATGCAGTGCCAGTTGAGAACGGTGTCGTTATCCGGGTGATGGCGACGGGTATATGCCGCTCTGATTGGCACGGCTGGATGGGGCACGATGCAGACATCCGTCTTCCCCACGTACCCGGGCACGAACTGGCAGGAGTGATTGAGGCAGTAGGCAAGCACGTGCAGCGCTGGAAAGTGGGAGACCGTGTAACTCTGCCCTTTGTGTGCGGCTGCGGCACCTGCCCGCAGTGTGTCTCCGGCAACCATCAAGTGTGCGACCACCAGTTCCAGCCGGGGTTTACCCACTGGGGTTCCTTTGCAGAGTACGTAGCTATTCATTATGCGGACGTCAACCTGGTACGTTTACCAGATGAGGTAGACTTCGTAACCGCCGCCAGCCTGGGTTGCCGCTTTGTAACTTCCTATCGAGCAGTAATAGACCAGGGGAAAGTCTCTGCCGGGCAGTGGGTCGCTATTCACGGCTGTGGAGGTGTGGGGCTGTCTGCGATTATGATTGCCAACGCAGCCGGGGGGCAGGTGGTTGCCATAGACATTGACGATACCAAGCTGGAGCTTGCCCGCAGCCTGGGAGCAGCCGTTACGGTGAACGCTCGCAAGGAAGAGAACGTTGTGGAAGCCGTGCGCGCCGCAACGGGTGGTGGTGTACACGTTTCAGTGGATGCGTTGGGAAACCCGACGACCTGTTTCAACTCCATTGCCAATTTACGCAAACGCGGCAAGCACGTTCAGGTCGGGTTGATGCTGGGGGGACAGAACCACCCTGCCATCCCGATGGACAAAGTGATCGCCAATGAATTGGAAATCCTCGGCAGCCACGGCATTCAGGCGTATAAATACGCCGGAATATTTGAACTGATATTAAGTGGAAAATTGCAACCAGCCAAGTTGATCGGCAAGACGATTTGCCTGGAAGAGTCATTGGATGAATTTATCAACATGGATAAGTTTGGGGCGGTAGGTGTAACGGTGATCAACCGCTTTGCGTAATGTGTTTTAACCTAAGCTTGTGTATGTTTTCAATCAACGACCCGACAGGTTTCACCTGTCGGGTCGTTTCCGTGAAATTAGCGATACTCGCGCTGGTTAGCCTTACGGCGTTGCCTTTGCAACGTTAAGGTGCTACGTTAAAGTTAAGCCAGGCGCTGGTCGGGCTCAAACCGATAGCGTTACCGGCTTTCAAAGCCCACTTGTAATTTCCGTTTGCCAGTCCAAGCGTTGGAGATGTAGTACACACGCCGGCTGAACATGTGAAAGGCACGGGTCCTGCGGACACTTTCACGTTTGCAGAAGTGTA
>CAZGDA010000036.1:0-17490 GCA_964524425.1 uncultured Anaerolineaceae bacterium
AACCGAAGGCAAGGCTTTTCACCCAGCGCTCAAACAACTCCGCGCCAGCCTCACTACGACCCAGGCAGAAGCATGAAGCAACAGCGCCCCCGGCGGGATTCGAACCCACAACCAACAGCTTAGAAGGCTGCTGCTCTGTCCATTGAGCTACGGGGGCGGAAAACGGGTGTTATTATACCACAATTCCGCTCCCTGGCGTTAAAATTGTCGCATTGCCAGCCACAACTGATACAATCCAAATCCCGCCAACGCCAGTGCCGTCAAGCCGATCAAAGCCCGGTTGACGCGCCCCCCCAGGCTCCTCGCCACCGAGAATAATACGATAATGCCAATCAGGCTCGCCACCATCGTCCCGTAAAAACCCGTCAGCAGCGCAATCCCGTTCAACGGAGTTTCACGCCAGCCCTTCAACAACAGCGGACCCAGTAGCAGGCTCCAGCCAAGATACGGACCTGGGTTGAGAAGATTCACCGTGGCGGCTTTTAACACCCCTTGCGCTTCGGCATTCAAGGAGACCTCATCTTCCACGTGGAAATTCCGCCAGGTCTGCAATGCACCATACGCCAGATAAAGCAAGAAAAATCCGCCTGCCAGGTGCAAAACCTGTTCCAGCCAGGCAGGCATGCTGCTTAAAACGAGCAAAACAAACCCTGCGATGGGAACGTCACTGAGCAGCGGCGCAAAAGCCGCCGGCAGTGTGCGTTTCCAGCCATTCTTTAACGCCTGGGATATAATGTAAGTCAAAAACGGACCGGGCTGCACCGTTGCGGCAAAGCCCAGTGTGATTCCTAGCGTCGCATACATCCACACTGCTTTACCCTCCTCTTGTGCGCGTCGTCAGCCGCCCCACCAGGTACGTGGAGAGGAAAATTAACCCAAACGGAATCCACGTTCCCAAAACGCTGCTGAACATGGCGTAACTCTTTTCCACAAAAGGCGCGATAATGAACGCATCCAGGAATAACGCCACAAAAGTAAAGAAAAGCGCAGTTTCCAAAGCGGTTGTATATGGAGATATGCGGAAGTAAAGCAACGACAGCCCCCCAAAAATAATTGGTACGCCGACAGCGTGAACGATCAACGTGGTTTCCAGCGTGGTAATGCTCCTGCCAATGCCAATCAACGCCCCGCACAATCCCCAGCCCACCAGGGCGTGCAGCAATACGATCGCGAATTTTTTCCACGCCGCAGGTTTCATCTCTATTCTCCAATCGAACAACCAAGCATATCGTTGAGTTTTTTCAGCAGCACACTTAACCCTTGTACCTCATCATTTGGCAATCCCGTGCAACATTGCCCAAACATCCTTTGCATTGCGCCAGTTGACTCTTGTAAAGCCGCACCCGCCTCGGTTAGGCACACCAGCAAACTGCGCCGGTCCAGCGGGTTGGGACGCCGCTCAACCAGTTTTTTCTTTTCCAGGGTATCTATAACCCCCGTCATCGTCGCCCGTGAACACGCCAGCGCCTGCGCCAGCTCTTTCAGCGCACGTCCATCCTGTGCCCACAACAGACTCAGGGTGAAATATTGCGGTGGTGTTAAATGCACACTTCTCAACGTGCTGGTTTGGATGTGGCGCAGCTTCTTCGCTGCTGCATCAACGAGTTGAAACACCTCCGGCAACGAGCCAGGTTGGTATTCTTCCTGGTGGGAGTGTTTATAATTAGCTTCCATATTATTTAAGACCTAATTATATACGCGGTCGTTCGGTATGTCAAGCCTCCCAAATGCCTACGATTGCGTGATATAATGAGCGCCAGGCAGTTAACCTCATGCAAGATTTTTCCACGTACCAATCCCCATTTTCCTGGCGCTACGCCAGCGCAGAGATGCGCCGCATCTGGAGCGAAGAAAATAAGCGCTTGCTTTGGCGTCAGGTGTGGGTCGCATTGGCAGAGACGCAGGCGGAGTTTGGGTTGGTAACCGCGCAGCAAGCCGCCGACCTGCGCGCCCACATGCACACACTGGATATTTCCGCCTCTCTGGAAAGAGAAGCCCTCATCCATCACGACCTGATGGCGGAACTGCAAACCTTCGCTGCCCAGGCACACCAGGGCGGGAAAATCCTGCACCTCGGCGCCACTTCGATGGATATTGAAGATAACGCCGAAGCGCTGCGGGTGCTCAGCGCCCTGCACTTGCTATCAGACCGTTTAGCCCACCTCCTGGGCTTGTTTGCCGAGAAAATTGAACAGTGGGCAGACCTGCCCCTCATGGCGTTCACCCACCTCCAACCCGCCGAACCTTCCACACTCGGCTATCGCCTGGCGCTCTACGCCCAAGACCTGCTCTTCGACTGGCAGGCGCTGTTTCGAGTAACAGACGCGCTGTGCGGCAAAGGTTTCAAAGGCGCCGTGGGCACGAGTGCATCCTACGCCGAACTGCTTGGCGCGGCGCGTCTGGCAGAATTTGAAGCACGCCTGTCCACAAGATTGAAGTTGGCTTTCTTCCCAATCGCTGCCCAGGTCTACCCGCGCCGCCAAGATTACGAGATCACCAGCGTTCTGGCTGGGCTGGCTGCTTCATTACATAAATTCGCATTCGACCTGCGCATATTGCAATCCCCTCCCCTGGGGGAACTTTCCGAACCGTTTACCAAAAACCAGGTAGGTTCTTCAGCCATGCCCTTTAAACGCAACCCCATCAATGCCGAGAAAGTGGACTCGTTGGCGCGCCTTCTGGCGCAAATGCCGCGCCTGGCATGGGATAACGCCGCTCACTCCCTTCTGGAACGCACCCTGGACGATTCCGCCAACCGCCGTGTTCTCTTGCCTGAATCCTTTCTTCTCGCAGACGAGATCCTCAACGTCAGCACCCGCCTCGTCAAGGGACTGGTCGTCAATCAAGCCGCCATCGCGCGCAATCTCGCCCTCTACGCTCCGTTTGCCGCCACCGAGCGTGTTTTAATGGCGCTGTGTAAGCGCGGCGCCGACCGCCAGTCAATGCACGAACACCTGCGTCTTCACGCTCTCACCGCCTGGGAAAGCATCCAACGCGCTGAAACCAATCCCTTATCCGACCTCGTCACCAGAGACGATACATTCCAACAATTTTTACCGGAAAATGAATTACGAGAGCTGATGGACGCCAGCCATCACCTGGGCGATGCACCGCAACGTGCCCGCGCCTTCGCCAGTCTGCTGCGCCGCGAACTGACTCACTACAACACCCAGTTTATTGAAAACGAACCGGCGTAGGCAATCGCCAGCATCTTCAGCAGTTTGCCCCCAAAACACCACAACAGATAAGCGCCCACCGGCATCCTGAGTGCGCCGGCAGCCAGTCCCGCCAGGTCAAAAAATGGCAGGGGTAAAAATGCCAGAAACGTGATAAAAGGACCCACCCAAAAAGGGTGTCTTTGCATCCAGGCGCGTATGCGCCGGTACAGATCCACGTTCTCGATCACCCCCTGTCCGCTGAAACCAGCCAGATAGCCGGATAGTTCCCCAATAGACGCACCCGCTGCGGCAGCTAAAGCCACACCCAGCGGGTGGAAAACCCCTCCCATGGCAAACACAAACAATAACCCCGGTGCGGGCAGAATCACCGTTGCATTCGATAGAATAGAGAGCAGGAAAATCCCCCCGTAACCATAATTGGCAAGTTCTTTCGCCTGCTCGCGGATCGAGTAGATGTAAACAGAAACGGCGATCACAAACAACAGCACCGCCACGCGCACCAACGTCATGCGATAGTCGTGTCTGACGATGGGCTGTTGCTCTGTCATCTGGGCATACTCTACCTAACGCTGCTCACTCAATAAAGCCTGCAGGCGTGCCACGACCATATCCAATGCCACCACGTTGTATCCCCCCTCCGGGATGATTACGTCTGCATAGCGCTTGGAATATTCCACAAATTCCAGGTGCATCGGACGCACCGTAGCCAGATACTGCTTGATAACCGACTCAGTCGTTCTGCCACGCTCCTCGATGTCCCGTTTCAGTCGCCGAATAAAGCGGATGTCTGCATCCGTATCCACAAAAATTTTCACGTCAAAAAGACTGCGCAATTCCGGCTCTACAAAAATCAATATACCATCCACCAAGATCAGCGGTTGCGGGGTAACGAGGCGCGTCTTTTCTGTACGCGTGTGGCTTTTAAAATCATACACAGGCAGGTTCACCGCCTCGTTTGCTTTGAGTTGTATGATGTGCTGCACGAGCAATTCGCTCTCCAGGCTGTCAGGATGGTCAAAATTAAGCTTGGGGCGTTCTTCCAAAGGAAGGTGGCTTAAATCGCGATAATACGCGTCGTGGGGAAGGTAAGCAATGTGCTCGATACCCACCCGCTCGACGATATTTTTAGATACGGTAGTCTTTCCCGATCCACTACCGCCCGCCACACCGATTACAAGAGGCACAACACCATCAGCCATGTCCAGTCTCCTTTCTCATTCACTCTTTGACTCCACTCTCGCTCGATCGCGCACCGCACGTAAGAAGGAGACAAAAAGCGGGTGCGGGCGATTGGGGCGCGAGAGAAACTCTGGATGGAATTGGGTACCTATCATAAAGGGATGGTCAACGATCTCTGCTATCTCCACCAAGCGGTTGTCGGGAGAAACGCCAGAAAAACGCATACCTGCTGCCTCAAAACGCTCACGATAGGCGTTATTAAACTCAAAGCGATGACGATGCCTTTCCTGTACGTTA
Source organism: uncultured Anaerolineaceae bacterium (assembly GCA_964524425.1). Classification (GTDB taxonomy): domain Bacteria; phylum Chloroflexota; class Anaerolineae; order Anaerolineales; family DRKV01; genus JBAXBF01. Next base: position 4,656 of record CAZGDA010000036.1, read on the forward strand.
TCCTTCTGGTAGGCAGCCTGCGCTTTCGTGCCTGGCAGCAGATTACACGGATAAAGCCCCAGCCGCATCGTTCCACCCATATCGGCAATGTCGCGCTGGTCTGGCATTAAATCAATCACCGGGTGTAAAGTGCCGCGGTCAAATTCGGTAGAATTGACCTTTTCCGTCTCCAAAACCTGTCTGCCAAACTCAACCACCATCAACTGCATCCCCAGGCACAAACCCAGATAAGGCACTTTGTTCTCGCGGGCGAACCGTGCTGCCAGAATTTTCCCTTCCGTGCCGCGCGTGCCAAACCCGCCCGGTACGATAATCCCATCACAATGCTTCAGCTTTTCCCACTCCCCGTCTTTTTCCAGATCGGTGGAGTGTATCCATTGGATATCCGCTTCCACACCCACAGCCAGCGCAGCGTGGTGCACAGCCTCGCGCACGGACATGTACGCGTCGTGCAATTCCACATATTTCCCCACCAGGGCTATTTTCACCTCTGGCTTGGGACGTTGCACTTCCTCAACCAGGTGCTCCCAGGCGCTCCAATCCGGTTTCTGGCGATTCTGCAAGCCCAAGCGGTTTAAAACGTATTCTCCCACGCCCATCTGCTCCAGCAACAAAGGCACCTGGTAAAGCACCGGCACAGTAACCATGGGCACAACTGCGCGTTTATCCACGTCGCAAAACTGGGCAATCTTGTTACACAAATCATCGCTTATCGGATAATCGGAACGGGCAATAATCATATCGGGGGAAATACCAATCGAACGCAATTCTCTCACCGAATGTTGCGTTGGTTTGGTTTTCAATTCACCCGTCGCGCCGATATACGGCAGCCAGGTAGTGTGAATGTACATCGTATTCTCACGCCCCACGTCGCTGCGCATCTGGCGCAGCGCCTCCAAGAAGGGTTGCGATTCGATGTCCCCTACCGTGCCGCCTACTTCGACGAGCACAATTTCCGCTCCGGTGGTTTTCGCCACCAGCCCAATACGGCGTTTGATTTCATTCGTGATGTGAGGGATCACTTGAATTGTGCCGCCCAGAAAATCACCTCGCCGCTCTTTGGCAATGATGTCTGCGTATACCTGTCCAGTAGTGATATTACATACGCGGTTAAGATTGATATCAATGAAACGCTCATAATGTCCCAGGTCTAGGTCGGTTTCGGATCCGTCATCCAACACGTACACCTCACCGTGCTGGTAAGGACTCATCGTGCCTGGGTCAACGTTGATATAAGGGTCGAGCTTTTGCGCGGCTACTTTAAAGCCGCGTTCCTTGAGCAGTCGTCCAATGGCTGCAGCGGTTACACCTTTTCCCACTGAACTGACCACGCCGCCTGTGACCAATATATATTTCGTATTCAATTCTTTTACACTGCCTCCTGCGGTAATAACTATAATTATAACACCAAGGCAGCGGTTTTGTTCGCCTTTTTTTGATGAATTTATAAGCATTTGCTTAGACACGAAAACAGATTAGCCAAAAACGACAAAAACAGGTATAATAATCACAGATAAGATGGGCGCCTGCATAGCAGGCTTAGATATTTAGAGAATGGAGTTCACAATATATATGAGTAAAAAAGTTGCAGTTGTAGCCATAGGTGGAAATTCGCTCATCAAAGACAAAAACCACCAAACGGTAGAAGATCAGTACGAAGCAGCCAAAGAAACGTGTTTACACATTGCAGATATGATTGAAGCAGGTTGGGACGTGGCGATCGGTCATGGAAACGGACCCCAGGTTGGTTTCATCCTGCGCCGCTCTGAAATTGCTCACAAAGTAGAAGGGATGCACGAAATCCCTCTCGACGTTTGCGGAGCAGACAGTCAGGGTGCTATCGGTTATTCCTTACAACAAAACCTGCAAAACGAGTTACACAGGCGCGGCATTAAAAAGCCGGTTTGCACTGTCATCACCCAGGTTGCAGTTGACCGCAACGATAAAGCCTTCAAAAACCCCACCAAACCTATCGGCGGCTTTATGGACGAAGCCGAAGCAAAACAACGCCAGAAAGACCTGGAATGGAATGTAGTGGAAGACGCTGGACGCGGTTGGCGCCGCGTGGTCGCCTCACCCATTCCGCAAAAAGTCGTCGAACTGGATTCCGTCAAAACCCTGATTGACAGCGGCGCAATTGTGGTAACCGTCGGCGGCGGTGGTATCCCGGTCATCGAAGATGAAAACGGCAATTTCGTCGGCACAGCCGCCGTGATTGATAAAGACTACGCCAGCAGTCTCTTAGCCCGCCTCATCAACGCAGATTTGTTGATCATTTCCACCGCAGTCGAGAAAGTCGCCTTGAATTACGGCAAACCAGACCAGCGCTGGATTGAGCGCATGACCCTGGCTGAAGCCAAACAATACCTGGCGGAAGGTACGCACTTCGCCAAAGGTTCTATGGCGCCCAAAATCCAAGCCATCATCTGGTTCCTGGAAGGGGGCGGAAAACAAGCCCTCATCACCGACCCAGCCAACATCGGCAGAGCCTTGAAAGGCGAAACCGGTACCTGGATCGTCCCCTAAAGTAAAACAGCGTCTATCCAACCCTCCCCCAAAACGGGGGAGGGTTGAGTTAAAGCAGGTGTTGAAAGATGTGCATCCTTTCAAGCCTTTGGAAAAATTTTTTATATTTTATAAAGAGAGGTTCATAATGGATAATAAAGAGATTTTAGCACGCGTAAAAGAAGACAACGTCAAGTTCATCTCCCTGCAGTTTACGGACGTCAGCGGCACAGTGAAAAGCACCGACATGCCTGTCAGCCGTCTGGAATCCGCCCTGGAAGACGGCGTCTGGTTTGACGGTTCTTCCGTGGAAGGTTTTGCCCGCATTCAGGAAAGCGACATGCACCTGATCTTGGATACAAACACCTACACCGTCTTACCCTGGAGTCCCGCCGACCTGCGCCGCGCACGCATCTTCTGCGACATATACCAGCCGGACGGCAAACCCTTCCCCGGCGATCCGCGTGGTACGTTGAAACGCATCCTCAAAAAGGTCGAAGAACGCGGTTGGACGTTCTACGTAGGACCTGAGCCGGAATTCTTCCTCTTTAAACCCAACGGGTCGGAAGGTATCCATCCTGTACCTCACGACGTGGGCAGTTATTTCGATTTTTCCGCCAACGACGAAGCCGTTCAGGTGCGCACTGAGCTAATGGAAGCTCTGTGCGCGATGGGCTTGAACGTCGAGATGGGGCACCACGAAGTCGCCATTGGACAGCACGAAATTGACTTCCGCTTCGACGACGCCTTGACCACTGCCGACAACGTCTTGACCCTCAAATACACCGTTAAGGCGCTGGCTGCCCAGCACGGGTTGATCGCGTCCTTCATGCCCAAGCCCATCTTCGGCATCAACGGATCAGGTATGCACTGCCACCAATCTATCTTTGATAAACAGGGCAACAACCTTTTCTTTGACGCCAACGATGAATATCACCTATCGAAGATCGCCTATGGGTTAATCGCCGGTCAACTGGCGCACGCCCGCGGCATGACTGCGGTGGTTGCCCCAACCATCAACTCCTACAAGCGTCTCGTACCAGGCTACGAAGCACCTGTGTACATCGGCTGGGCGCAGATCAATCGCTCCGCGCTCATCCGCATCCCGCGCTACACCAAGGGTAAGGATAAATCCATGCGCGCCGAATTGCGCTACCCAGATCCTTCCACCAATCCCTACCTGGCGTTTTCGGTGATGATCGCGGCTGCATTGGATGGGATTGATAAAAACCTCGCCTGCCCCAAACCACTCAACAACGTCAACGTATACCATCTGACCCAGGAAGAACGCACCAAACGCAAGATCGCCTCCCTGCCCGGCTCGCTGGCAGAATCGCTGCGTGAATTTGAAAAAGACAAGGTCTTACAAGACGCCCTTGGCGAAACCATGTGTGAAGCCTTCCTGCGCTCGCGCTGGGCGGAAGTAGAAGACTTTCGTCTAAAAGTAACCGACTGGGAAGTGGAACGCTACTTGCAGACCGTATAACCAATTTTTTATGCACCACACCTGGCAGGCATACTTACCTGCCAGGTGTGTGTTCATTTATCTATTAAAATCAAGCGATAAGCCGCAGGCTGGCGCGTGAAGCGTGAGGTACCACTTATCACGAGGACGGCGCGCTGTGCTTCTTGGGTAAAGCGCAGCGTCGTCTCCATACTGTTATCTGCCGGCAGTTGAAATTTCTCAATGCGTGTCGGTGCGCCATAGGTTACCAACGCCAACCGAAAATGCTGCGGGATAGCGCCGCCCACCCGCCTAAAACCAACCGGCTGCCATCCCTCGCCATCTGCTTCAAAATCCGCCGCGTAACCGTTCTCTGCGATAGCCACGTCATCCAACAGAAACGTTCCTTCCCCATCCGTTGCATCAAAGAAAGCGGCAAAGCGCAAGTAAACTGACCGCCCGGCAAAGGCAGACAGGTCCACCTTCTCTTGAATCCAGACCGCCCCGCGGCTGGAAAGACCCGTATACCCCCAGGCATAGGGATCACGTCCGCCTCTATTGCCTGCCATGTTCACCGCCCCGCCGGAAGGCACACTTAACACCTGCCAGTTTTCTCCATCGCTGGAAATCAAAAGAGACACAAAACTGCGCCCGCGTTGCAAGTCAAACCACGTCCAATAGGTCAACGTCAACGGGCTGTTCGTATCCGAGAAATCAAAACGGCGTGTAAGCGTCGCCGGAGATGAACCACCACCCGCCCAAACCAGGCTCTCCCCGGAATGAGCATAAAGGGGAAACAAAGCCGTTTGCAGCGAGCCTTCAAAACGCAGGTGTACCTCACCCGGGCAGGCGATTTCAACGTAATCCACACCAAACTGGTGCACGTCTCGCGTCAGAGTGCGCTGCGCACAATGGGATATCCTCTCAGCAAAATGTGGCGGGGTGAGACCAGAAAAATCTGCGTAAGCATACTCTCCCGCGTATAAATCCGCGTCATTAACCAGATTCGCAATCGCCCAATCACCAAAAACGTCCTCTGCCTTCAAGGGTTGTTGAGTTTGCCTGTCCTTCCCTCCTAACTCGTCCAGCACCGCGTCCAGGCTGGCAATCCCATCTGCCGGGTGTAACGTCAAAGCCTGCAGCGCCTGAATGCCAAACCTCTCTAAGAAATAATCCACGAAAAGAAATGCCGCTCCATAATGCGGTGTAGCCTTGTTACTCTCCCACGTATTCAACTGCACGTCCGCTATTTTTAAATACTCTTGCGCAAACGAACCGACATCAAACCCGTTCCGATATGCAGACAATTCTGCAATACCCTCATCCAGCCAGGTTTCCTCATCTGCATCCACCAGTCTATGCACAAGATGACCAAATTCATGCGCCAAAACACTGTAAGCGTAATCGTCGTCCAAACGCACTTGGTCTGCGTTTAGGAAAATCATGCTTACAATACATTCTCCTCCCCCGTGCATCAATTCCAGAGACTGTGAAAAATAACCCGCCGTGGTCGAACCCAGGTTGCGGGCGTATAAGACGTGCACAAACGGCTGTGCTCCCCGCAGCGGGACAGACCCCTCTTCCCCACCAAACAAATCAAGAGTGGTCGGGTAAATTTGCTCGTCGAACACTCTGCCCATTTCTTGCAGCGTGGCTGCGTTGAATTGCAAACCGTCCTCCGCCCACAAGGAAACGCGTTCGCCTGCATACACCACGTGCGCGTCCACCTCAAACCGTCCGCCGCTTTCCCGGTTAGTTATCCAGAAAATACGCCTTCCATTTTGACTTTCGCTTCCATTTCGACACACTCTTGTTTCGGGCTGCCTTTGCGCCTCGCCAGCGCCTGTCGTCAGATAGCTGCGTGCCGCATCTTCGTTGTCTCGCAGACTGCGCAGCTTATCCTCCAGCGGTGGCATACCTACCGCGCCAGAGAACGTCTCATCTCCTGGACGAAAAACGAGTGGTGTGGGTGTTGGAGAAAAGAATCCCAGCGGCGAAGGGGATGAAAGCGAAGAAAAAAGCGCCATCCCGCCCAGCACACCAACCACAACGCATACGTTGACAACCAGGATTGTTGTAACCGTGGACAAGACGTGTAAGCCGCATCCCCTGGTTTGTTTCATTCCGCTTGGTCTTCCACAGCCTCCAGCGCAGTGATAATTTCCCCCGTTCCCGTCATGCGCACTTGATATCCAGGCGGCACCTGAAGAAAGTCGTTCTCCCATTCACCAAAGAGAAGGCGGTGGATGAGCGTCGCGTCCCCTGCCATGCGTTCATACGTCCAGCCGCGCCGCGCTGCGTCCAGACTGGCTTGCTTCTCCACCTCTTTGCCATCTCCAATGCCCATGTCAATAAATACAGCCCGGTTATAATGCGCCTGCCAGGCGCCCATTACTTCCATAAGGTAATCGGCGTTGTCCTTTCCATATTTTTGCACGTACTCATCGTAGACATTTCGCACGTCTGCAAATCCCAGCGAGCCGAGCGATAGCGCCCCATCGTAAGTGCTCCTGCGTTCAATGAAATCCAGCGCGTACCAGTACGTGCCTGGGTTGCCGTTGAACTGCTCGTTGTAACGTTGGCGGCTGCCCAAAAACAGAGTGATACAGTCGTGTGCGCGCGGCATCACCAGCGGCACGTCTCGCGCCGTTACTCCATCGGTAGCTTTGCCGCACAGCCCGTAAGCCAACACCAGTGCATCGTATCCCTTGCCGCTGGCTGCGTCTATCTCCGCCTGCAAGCGCTGACGCAGGTCAGCCGGCTTGTCGTGCAAACCAATCTGATAGAGAGCTACATCTACAATGTGAGGAGATTCAGCTGCACACGCGTAAACAATACGGGCGAGCGCTTCACAACTGATACACTTGAGTTTCATAAAATACCTCATTGGGAAAAATCATAGACAAAGGAAAACCGGAAAGACAATTTTTATAAAATTGTGCTTTGAAAACCTTTCCACGCGCCTTTGAAATAACATTGACGTTTCTATTTGTCCATGATATGATTTTATCAAGAATTGCATTTTTTGTGTGGCGCAATTATATTTTTATGAAGAAACAGTCCACCTAGGAGGTATTTCACATGGAGCCAGTCTTAAAAGCAGTGTACGATAGCATCGTTGATGGAGATGCTGCCCAAACCAAAGCCAAAGTACAGGAAGCATTAGACGCAAAAGTTGACCCGGCAGTGATCCTCAACGAAGCCATGATCGCCGCCATGTCCAAAGTCGGACAAATGTTCGAGGAAGGTGAATATTTCGTACCGGAAATGTTGGTGGCAGCGCGCGCCATGCAGGGCGGGCTTGCCATTCTCAAGCCTCTGCTCGTCCAGGCAGATTTTAAACCAGTCGGCAAAGTCGTCGCCGGCACAGTCAAGGGCGACCTGCACGACATTGGCAAGAATCTGGTATGTATGATGTTGGAAGGCGCTGCTTTCGAGGTGGTTGACCTGGGAGTGGACGTCAGCCCAGAGAAATTTGTCGAAGCGGTCAAAGACTCCGGCGCCACAATCGTCGCCATGTCTGCCCTGCTGACTACCACCATGCCAAACATGAAAACCACCATCGAAGCCCTCAAGGAAGCTGGTGTGCGCGGCAAAGTGAAAGTGATGGTGGGCGGCGCGCCCCTCACCGACCAATACGCCAGGGAGATTGGCGCCGACGGTTACGCTCCCGATGCCAGCCGCGCTGTGGTGATGGCGAAATCGCTTTCCTAGCCCTTTTCCTCTGCAACTAAAAGAAGACCGGCTGAACTTACCGGTCTTCTTTTTTTCGTTCGCTGGCTTCACTTCCCCTCACCACCCGCGCAGCCCATCATTCCCCTCACGCAAGCCTCCTGGTTGGGACTACCCTCGATTTAGCTCGCCATCCTTCTTCGTCCCTCATACCAAACTGTACAACCGCGGCTTTTTGTATTTTAGGATGAAAATGATATAATAAGTACGGTGATTGTTTTTAATTCACCACGGAGCATAGCAGATGATTTTTATTGATTTAATGTATAATCTGACCTTGCTCATTGCCCTTAGCATTGTATCCAGCTTCATAGACAGTCGCTGGAAAAAGGATACCTTGCTAGGAGTGATCCTTCAGGGTATTCTGTTTGGGGGCGCGGCGGTGATTGGCATGCTGCGTCCTTTTGTTTGGGAACCGGGCTTGATTTTTGACGGGCGTTCGGTGATGATCAGTCTGAGTGGTTTGTTTTTTGGTCCGCTGGCGGCTGGCATTGCCTGCTCAATGACTGCGCTTTTGCGCGTGTACCAAGGGGGCAGCGGAGCGTTGACCGGCGGGTGGGTTATTCTGGCTTCGGCTGCATGGGGAGTGTTGTTTCACTTCCGCCGCGATAACCGCACACAGGGCGTGAACTCCGCTTATCTGCTCTTGTTTGGGCTGCTTGTGCACCTTACCATGCTTGCCTTGATGTTCACTCTACCGCATGGCATGGGAGCTGAAGTGGTAAAAGGTATTGGCGTGCCGGTGATCACAATTTATCCCCTGGCAACCGTGCTGATCGGTAAAATTCTATCCGATGATGAAATGCGCCGTAATTTTGTCTCTGTTCTATCACAAAACGAAAAGAAGTACAAGGACCTCGTCGAAAATTCAAACAGCATCATTCTGCGCTGGACGCCGCAGGGCAAGATCAATTTTATTAACCGCTTTGGAGCAGATTTTTTCGGCTACGCCGCGCAGGAATTGCTGGGCAAGTCGCTTGTGGATACACTCCTTCCTCCCGACCCTGGTGGTGGGTTTAACCTGGAAAAGCTGGTGGAAACCATCAGCCGCGCTCCGGATAGCCCTTTTACCCACGAAAACGAGAACATGCACCGCAATGGGAAAAGGGTATGGATATCATGGACAAACAAGGCAACATTAAATGAGGAGGGAAAAATCACCGAGGTCCTCTCAGTTGGGGCTGACATCAGCGCCCGCAAACGGGCAGAAGAGGCGCTGCGCCAGAGTGAAGAACGTTATCGCAGCATCATCGAAACCGCTAACGAAGGGTTTTGGGCGATGGATGGTGAGTATCGCACCACGTTTGTCAACCAGCGCATGGCAGATATGCTGGGATATTCCCCGCAGGAGATGGTCGGGCGTCTGGTTACCGATTTTATGTTTGCAGAGGATCTGCAAGAACATAAAGAGCAAATGAAGGTACGCCGTCTGGGTGGTGCAGGGCAATATGAGCGTCGTTTTCGCTGCAAGGACGGGAGCGAGTGCTGGACGATCGTCTCGGCTACCGCCTTGCAAGATGCAGCCAAGGCATTTACCGGCTCCTTTGCCTTGTTTTCAGACATCACCAAACGCAAGCGGGCGGATGTTGCCCTGCGCCAGAGCGAGGAAAAATTCCGTTCCATCGCCGAGCAGATCTCAGACGTGCTCTTCCTGACGGATGCAACCGGGCAGGTAACCTATCTCTCCCCCGCCACGGAAAGGATTCTCGGCTGGAAGCCAGAAGAAATCGTCGGACACAGTTTTATTGATTTCCTTGTAGAAGCGGACATACCCCGCGCCCTTGAAGCTTTTACGCAAACCCTCTCTCATAATCATACGATTAAAAATTTTCCAGTACTAATGAAAAGCAAAAACGGTCTACACCTGTCTGGAGAACTGAACGCATCCACATTTACCTCCGATACCGGCGTAGGCACGCTGGGCATCATTCGCGACGTTACTGAGCGCAAGCAAATAATCGAAAAGATGATGTACTCACAGAAGATGGCAGACCTGGGCACGCTGGCAGCCGGCGTGGCGCACGAAATTAATAACCCTCTGCAAGCAATTACGGGTACCAGCGATAGTATCCTGGAGAGAATGGACAAAGGGGAAGCGTTGGACGTTGAGGTTTTACGCAATAAGTTGGACCTGATCAGCCGCAACAGTTGGCGTATTGCACACATCGTACGCTCCTTGAACATCTACGCCCGCTCCAACAGTCCGGAGAATCATTCATATTTCTTCAATGAATTGATCCGAGACACACTTATGTTGATTGAGCACCAATTAGAAAAATGGTCTAACATAACCATATCCCTTGAATTGGGAGAGGATTTACCCCTCTTTTACTGCGATCGCAACAACATAACCCAGGTACTCATCAACTTGATAATGAATGCGCGCGACGCCATGCCTGCGGGCGGGCAAATAACGATCCGCTCGGCATACGATGCAGGAACAGACCGCCTCATCCTGGAAGTCCGCGACACGGGGGAGGGCATCCCGCCCGAAATTCGCGAGAAAATATTCAGCCCCTTCTTCACCACCAAACCAGTTGGCAGCGGAACCGGGTTAGGTTTATCTATTGTTCACGGCATTGTAACCCATTACGACGGTGAGATACAAGTTGATAGCATTCCTAAACAGGGCACAACCTTCCGCCTGCTCTTCCCGCCGCGCTCTGGTGAGAAGGACGAACAGGTGCAGGAAGAGCGCCATGGACGTTACCTGGAAAACCCGCCTGCTTAGGGATAAGTATCTTCTTCTACATCATAAAAGCCATACCGTATCATCCTTACGCAGTGCAAAGCCTAACGATACTCGTCCACGGCTTCGTACATGGCGAGGATGTTTTGCGCCGGTACGTCAGAAAGAATGTTGTGCACGGTGTTGAAGACGAATCCCCCTCCCGGTAAGAGGGTTTCAATATTTCGGCGCACGTGGTCTTTCACCTCTTCCGGCGTGCCGCGATTCAACACGCGCCGCGTGTCGCATCCGCCACCCCAAAAAGTAATAGAATCGCCAAATTCTTTTTTCAACCGCTGCGCATCCATGTCCCTGGCGGAAGTTTGCACAGGATTGATGATCTCGTAACCGGCTTCAATTAAATCAGGCATCAGCTTGTAAATTGAACCGCACGAATGCAGAAAAGTGTGCATCCGGCTGTGGCGGTGCACGTATTCGGTCAGGACAGCGTGGCGCGGCTTGAAGAGCTTGCGATACGTAACCGGCGCCATAAAAGGACCCTGGTCTGTGCCCAGGTCGTCGCCAAACCGCAGGATATCGGCGACGTCGCCGACTGCCTGGCAGACCTTTTCAAGAGTGGCGAGATGTCGCTCCATTAAAGCATCCAAAAGACGTTCTACGTTCGCCTGGTCAGTTACCAGGTCCATTAAAAAATTATCAATCCGGCGCAGGAATGTGCCCCACTCAAACAAATTACAACCGGCTACGATGACCAACGCCCGGTCTGTGTTCTGACGCAGCGCAAGGGCGCGCTGGCGTAATTGCTGCCAGAAATCCGCTTCAGCGGCGTGGTCCCAGGGGCTATGCACCAGGCATGACCAATGGATTTTTCCCATCCAATAATCCAGGTCGGAATAATCATCCGGATAGCCGTCAATGTATGGAAAACAGGTTTGGTCGAAAAACGTTGCCCCGGCTGGCATGGTCGCCACGCGCCTGCCTTCGTTGTCATACGCATCCCAAACCCCGTCCGGGCGAATTTGTGGCTTGAACCACACCGGGAATTGCACCTTCACCCCTTGTGGCAGGGTAACGTCGTACCAGTCGCTGTCTTTTTCGTTGAAAGTGCGTCCGATGTCAACCGCATCAACACGAAAACGCTTCAGAATGTCTTCATCCGGTTGAGCAAGCTGCTGAACGACGTCATACACGCGCGTTGCGCTGTCCATTCCCAGGTGTTGGATGAGGTTGGTGTAAGCAATCGCTGAGATGCCGGAACTGGGTGTGGCGCCCAGGTCAAGCGGAACGCCGTCAGGTTCTGTGTGCAGAATGCTGGCTAGGACGCGCTCACGCGCGCTCATTTTACCATTCTTGGTCATGTCTCCTCCTTACCTAGCTATTCGGCTGTTTTAGTCCTGGTGGAACATCTCTTCCATCACTGCCCACCATTCGCCTTCCTTACGCGTCTCCAATGGTTCCTGGCATGGGTCAGTGAGGCGCCACCAGGCTTGCGTAACCGGGTCAGCCGCCATTTTCTTCATGTCTGCGGCAAAATCTTCACCAATATACTCAAAATAACTAAACAAGGTGCCATCTTTAAAATAAATCGAATAGTTGCGGATATTGCATTCACTGATCATTTTTGAAACGCCTTCCCATGGGTTGGCGTGCAGTTGTTTGTATTCCTCGTATTTTTCCGGTTTCAATTTTATTACCATGCCGTAGCGCTGCATAAAACCCTCCTAAATCTTTATTATGATAGGTACTTTCCAATCTGCTGGCTGACTTCCTCGTAACTACACTCACGCTCGTTTAAATCCTCAATCTGACCAACGATATTAAAATCCTTAAACACAAGAATGCGCCGGGCGAGGTTGATCATTTCAGGCATGTCGGACGAGATCAGGATAATGGATTTGCCCTCCTTCTTCGCCAGGTCCCAGATCAGTTGGTGAATGTATTCTTTCGCCCCAACGTCCACACCTACGGTTGGCTCGTCAATAATGAGGATATCACAACCCGCCGCCAGCCAGCGCGAGATGCTTACCTTCTGCTGATTACCGCCGCTCAACCGGCGCACGATCTGGTCAGCGCCGGTAGCGCGGATGTCCAGTTCTTTCATCATTTTCTGGGCGGTCTCTTTCTCTCGTTTTAAATTAATGGCGTGTAGGTGATTGACCATCTGGTTCCAGACGGTGATGGTGATATTCGTGGAAATTGTCGCATCCAGTAATAACCCTTTTTCTTTGCGGTTTTCGGTAATATATCCCATTCTATAACGGTACAGGCTATCCGCCATGTCCTTGATTTTAGCAGGTTTACCGTGGATTAATATCTCACCGCCGTCCTTTTCCGCTTCACCGATCAATATCTGCGCCAGGTCAGTACGTCCAGAACCGATTAATCCGTAAAAGCCCAAGATTTCACCTGCGTAGAGTTTAAAATCAATACCGCGAAACTTACCGTATTGCTGCACCTTGCGTACT
>CAZGDA010000036.1:17500-24429 GCA_964524425.1 uncultured Anaerolineaceae bacterium
TGTTTATACTCAAAAAGCCAAGATGCTCGTTGTGAGAAGCCCGCCCAATCATCATCTGAACGATTTCTTCTTTGGATAATTCGCTCGTATTTTTCGTGCCAATCTTGCACCCATCCCGCAAAACAGTAACTTTGTCGGAAATCTGTAACACTTCTTCAATTTTATGCGAGACGAATATAATCGTTACCCCTTGTTCTCTAAGCTTGCGTAAAATCTGGACGAGATTTTCGGTCTCGTGCAGGGTAAGCGAAGAAGTTGGCTCGTCTAAAATCAACACACGCGCATCAGAAGACAGGGCACGCGCAATCATCACCAGTTGTTTTTGAGCGGCGCTTAACGAACCGGCAAGGATGGTTTCCGGTAAGTTGAGTTCAACCAGGGAAATGAACTTTCTGGCTTCTTGGTTTAATGTATCCCAATCAATACTACCAAATTTGCTAAACCGTTGGATGTTTTCCAGCATGATGTTTTCAGAAATGGTACTCTTGGGTATGACCTGAATTTCCTGACTGACGACATTGATAGATTTCTTGATCGCGTCGCTGTACGAACGCAGCTCCAATTTTTTCCCATCCAGGAAGACTTCCCCTTCATCGGCGTTGTAGATTCCGGCAATGATCTTGATCAGTGTGCTCTTCCCGGCTCCGTTTTCGCCCATCAGGGCATGAATCTCGCCCGGTTGAAATTCAACCGAAACGTCATTTAACGCCTGGACGCCGGGAAAAGCTTTGCTGACGTGTTTAATCTCCAGCATAGTTGCTTCTTTCCTCCTGATTTCTATTTCTCCGAGACCTTTGTGTTCCCTGCAACTTTGCTGTTGCAGAATACACAAAGCGTACCGAAGTCTGTAAGCACAAGGGGAGGGCAGGCAAACCCTGCCCTCCCAAGTATGGGAAACGCATTACTTAGTCAGATACGTGCTAAGCAATTCACCTTTGATTTGTTCAGTAACCTTCTCAATTTCTTCCTGGTAGGTCTCCATGTTGTCCTTGTTGGCATACACAGCCCCAGCATTGACGAAATAGACGCCCTCTTTTGGTACGTATCCCTCCGACATATATTTCAACAACAGGCAAGAGAGATACCCATGTCCTACCGGATTTTGTACGATGGTGCCGTCTATCACACCGTCTTTGATGGCTTGCATGGTAACTGCGTCCGTGTCAATCCCCACCGCATGGATGGCTCGCTCTCCGCCGCGCGTCTTGTACTCCGTCAATACCTGCGAGATGGCAACCGTAGGGGTGTATCCTGTGGCGATGAACCCGTCCACCTTATCCAGGTTGGCTGACAGGGCACTGTTGATCTTCTCCACCGCCGTCTCCACGTTGTTCATCCCCGATACTTCCTGGATGATCTTCACGTCTGGATATTTCGCCACCACTTCTTCAATCCCTTGCTTGCGCAGCACTGTGTTCGGGTCTTCCAACACTTCTAGAATGTTGATAAGATTGCCTTTCCCGCCCATCGCCTTGATCAACTCTTCCGTCGCCTGCATCGCCGCCACTTTCACGTCCGTCGCTACCGCAAACGATGCTGTGGTGGGCTGCAAGGTCGTCGTGCCAAAGTTGATGATCTTCGCTCCGTTCTTCGTCAGTTCCTCGTACAACGCATTCGCTCCGCTGGCGTCCGCCGGATACACCTCATAGTACTTGTTACCTTTGGCTGCCAGCGCTTCCATGTTCTCGTTCTGGCTGGATTGTTTCCAGTCCGGCCCTACCTGGTATTCGACCTTGATGCCGAGGTCGGCTTCGCACTTCTCTACGCCTTTGCGCACTTCCTCAAAGTAAGGATGCGGAGCAGGTACGTACCACACCAGCGAGAAATCTGGTGCCGCCACGATTTTTTCCTCTGCCTTTGGTTCTTCTGCTGCCGGTTGTGCGGGTTCGGCTGCCTCACCTGGCTTGGCTAGGTAAGTGCTGAGCAATTCACTTTTGATTTGTTCAGTAACCTTCTCAATTTCTTCCTGGTAGGTCTCCATGTTGTCCTTGTTGGCATACACAGCCCCAGCATTGACGAAATAGACGCCCTCTTTTGGTACGTATCCCTCCGACATATATTTCAACAACAGGCAAGAGAGATACCCATGTCCTACCGGATTTTGTACGATGGTGCCGTCTATCACACCGTCTTTGATGGCTTGCATGGTAACTGCGTCCGTGTCAATCCCCACCGCATGGATGGCTCGCTCTCCGCCGCGCGTCTTGTACTCCGTCAATACCTGCGAGATGGCAACCGTAGGGGTGTATCCTGTGGCGATGAACCCGTCCACCTTATCCAGGTTGGCTGACAGGGCACTGTTGATCTTCTCCACCGCCGTCTCCACGTTGTTCATCCCCGATACTTCCTGGATGATCTTCACGTCTGGATATTTCGCCACCACTTCTTCAATCCCTTGCTTGCGCAGCACTGTGTTCGGGTCTTCCAACACTTCTAGAATGTTGATAAGATTGCCTTTCCCGCCCATCGCCTTGATCAACTCTTCCGTCGCCTGCATCGCCGCCACTTTCACGTCCGTCGCTACCGCAAACGATGCTGTGGTGGGCTGCAAGGTCGTCGTGCCAAAGTTGATGATCTTCGCTCCGTTCTTCGTCAGTTCCTCGTACAACGCATTCGCTCCGCTGGCGTCCGCCGGATACACCTCATAGTACTTGTTACCTTTGGCTGCCAGCGCTTCCATGTTCTCGTTCTGGCTGGATTGTTTCCAGTCCGGCCCTACCTGGTATTCGACCTTGATGCCGAGGTCGGCTTCGCACTTCTCTACGCCTTTGCGCACTTCCTCAAAGTAAGGATGCGGAGCAGGCACGTACCACACCAGCGAAAATTCCTCGGCAGGTTTGGCTTCTTCCGCAGCCGGCGCTTCAGCTGGTTTTCCCTCTGCAGGTTTGGCTTCTTCTACATCCGGTGCTTCAGCTGGTTTTTCTTCGGCAGGTTTGGCTTCTTCCGCAGCCGGCTGGCTTTCTGCCTGAGGTGCAGGCGCTTCAGCCGGTTGGCAGGCAGCTAACAACAAGCTGATGAGAATTATCAGTGCTGCCAGTGTCATAAACATTTTGGAATACTTGGATTTCATTATGATTCTTTCTCCTTACCTTTTTGTGTAATTTGACCGACAAATGTAAAGAATGAAGGTGTCAGGCTGTTTGTTCGTTTTTATTCTCAGCTACCTCCTTTTTATATGATTTCTTCCTGGCAGAATTGCTGACGACGAGACGGATGGACTCGATTGACACTGCCAGCAGAATGATAATACCCAGATAGGTTTGCTCGAAGTAGACGTTGACGTTTAACATGATCAAACCGTTCTTGATCAAGGTCAACAAGAATGCGCTGGCAAACATACCAATGGACGAAAATTCACCTCCGGTCAAGGCTGTTCCACCGATGATAGACACGGCAAAAGAAATAATCAGCCAATCACCGCCCGTGGCTGGTTGAGCAGAACCCATGCGCGAGACCCACACCAGGGCTGCCATCGCTGCAAAAAAGCCAGACAACAAATTAGCGAGGAATATAATCGAGTCAGTGCGCACACCTGATAACCGTGCAGCCTCAATGTTGCCGCCCGTTGCGAGAATGCGCCTGCCGGTGATCGTGTACTTAAACAAATACCACATTACGATGAGCACAAAAACCATCAACAAAAACATGTATGGAACACCGAAAAAATCTTTGGTGCCTAAAACTGTTACAGAGTTTGGAATTTTACTGTAAGGGAATCCTCTGGATATGCCATTGACCAACCCCTGGAAGATGAAGGAAGTCGCCAGGGTAACCACAAAAGAATTTAATCGAGTCTTGATGATAATTCCACCGTTCAACGCACCGCATGCAAGCCCTACCAGCAACCCAGCCGCAACTGCCACCAACGGGTGCCAACCAAATTTTTCCATCGTATGCCCAGCCACCACCACCGTCAGCGCCCCAATCGCGCCAACAGATAAATTCATACCACCAATCACAATGACGATTGCCTGGCTTAGGGCGATGAGCACGTATAGAGACGCTGTGCGCGAGACGTTAAACATATTGTAAGCGCTGAGAAAGCTGGGGCTGGACGCAGTAAAAATAATGAAAAGCGTCAGAGTTGCGATCACCGCACTGATGTCATTGCGGCGGAAAACGTTTCCAAGCGTATGCGAAAAACGACTGTTTAGGTTTTTACTTTGTACCTGTTCCATAATTACCTCTTGATGTAGTGAATAACAGGATAATAGACCTTACGGGAATCTATTACCATCTTAACAAAACCTTGTGAGAAACTTGTGAGAAATTAACTGGAAATATGAGAATTACTCTTGTGGATTTGATTTTCCAGCGAACCCCAGGCATCACCTGCTTGCTTTCACAATCTAAAACCCCGCTCAAACTTTAAAACGATAGCCAATGCCGCGTTCGGTAACGATGTATTCCGGTTTATTTGGCTCGTTTTCAATCTTTTGACGCAGATAACGGATGTACGTGCGCAAGCTTTCCGTATCCCCTGCCAGTTCCGCACCCCACACTTTCGAAGTCAACTCCTCGTTGGACAACACACGATTCGCGTTCGTTATCAGAAAATAAAGCAACCGAAATTCGGTATGAGAGAGTTTGATATTTTTTGAGTCAAACACCAGGCGGTGTTCGCTGCAGTTCAGTTGAAAAATTCCGCGCACAACATCGGTAATACACTCTTCGCTTTCAGAAAAGCCCGTCCGGCGCAGCACAGCGCGCAGACGCGCCAGAAGCTCCTCGCGCCGAAATGGCTTGACGATGAAATCGTCCGCCCCAATGTCCAGTCCCATCACCAGCACTTCTTCGTCTTTACGCGCAGTCAGGAAGATGATAGGGATATCCGAAAATTGACGCACTTGCTCACACAGGCGAAAACCGTCCGTATCCGGCAACATCACGTCCAGAAGCAGCACGTCCGGCTTCCAGGTCAACAAAGCGTGGTAACCAGCCTTCGCAGAAGCAGCCGGAATAACTTTATACCCTTCCGCTTCCAGGTTGATTTCCAACAAACGTAAAAGGTTTTTATCATCGTCAATAATCAGGACGGTTGGTTTACGTTTCATATTCCTCAGTTAACAATTGTGCCACATATTCGAGCAAGGCTTGAATACTAAAAGGTTTGACGAAAAATTTCCAGGCGCCCTCCTGCAAGGCGCGCTGTTGGTCTTCCTTACGCGCCATAGCAGAGATGACTACTACCGGTGTTTTGTGCAAACGTTCCTCGGCGCGAATCAAACGTAAAAGCTCCCAACCGCTGATCGTAGGCAGCATTAAATCGAGCAGAATCAAATCTGGCGTGTTTTTAGATAAATACTCACACGCCTGATTTCCGTCGAGATCTACCACGACTTGATACCCTTCCGCTTGTAAATTGATTTGGGCTAAGCGTGCCAGGCTTGGGTCATCCTCTACGACAAGGATTGTTTTCATAGGTTGCTTTGCCCCTGTAATTCCGCGACACTGATAGGTAGAGTGAAAAAAAACACAGAGCCTTGCCCTAATGTGCTTTTTAAACCGACTTTACCGCCGTGCCGTTCAATAATGCCTTTGCATATTGCCAGTCCCAAGCCGCTGCCACCCACACCGGCAGTGGCAGGATGCGGCACACGGTAAAACCGTTCAAACACCCGCTCCAAATGTTCTGGCGGAATACCGACCCCTTCATCTTCCACAGTGATAGTTACGTTGGCGTTTTTCCAATCCACAAAACCGGTTATGGTTATATTGCTTCCCTTAATAGAATATTTAACGGCGTTATCCACGAAATTATTTAACACTTGTTCAATGCGTTTCGGGTCTGCGTCCACGCAAGGAAAATGCGGTGGAAAATGCAGTACGATACGGTACCCTTTTGTCTTATTCTGCCATTGAGTCAGGGCAAGATGCTCGGTCAAACGCACCAGATCTATGGTGTCTTTTTCAATCCGCAAAGTACCCCGATCCAGGCTGGACATATCCAGCAGATTATCCACCAGTTCAGTCAGACGCTCGCAGCCGCTGCTGATATTTTGCAGGCATTCCTGGCGGATCTCCTCGCTCCACGAGCGGGATGTCAGCGTCTCGGCGTAACCGCGTATCGAAGCCAGAGGAGTGCGTAATTCGTGTGAAACTAGCGAAACAAATTCGTGGCGCAGACGGTCTGCCTCGCGCAGCGCCATAGCCTGGCTCGTCTCTGCAACCAGCAACTCGACCACAGAGCGCAGGTCCACCTCACCGGCTTGCATTGTCCCTAAGATTTTCCCTTCCTTCAACACACTGACGCGGTCGGAAATGCGCGGGATTTCGTCCAGACGTTGTGAAGCGTAGAGAATACACGTACCGTCGCGTACCAACACGCGGATGGCGCGAAAAAGCGCGTTGGATTGTGGCTCCGAAAGTCCATACGTAGGTTCGTCCAATAACAGAATACGCGGTTTATGCGCCAGCGCCTTGGCTATTTTAACCATCTGTTGCTGCGCAAATGTCAGTTCTTGCGCCTGCCTGTCCAGGGCAAGCTCCATTTCGAGCAAATCCAGTGCCTGCCGCGCCGCCTGACGTACCTTTGCCCAGTTAATCATGGGAATAAAAAACAGGTGTTTTTGCGGAGCGTACTCTAATTGAATGTTTTCTACTATTGTCATAGTAGGAACCAGGCGCACGTATTGATGCACGGCGCTAATTCCCAGGGCAGACGACACGTCGGGAGAATAAATGGAAACGGGACGCCCGGCAACAATAATGCTGCCATCGTCAGGTACGTCAATCCCAGAGAGAATTTTAATTAACGTGCTTTTTCCCGAACCATCAACCCCTAATAAGCCATGCACTTCACCGCGCATGAGCGTCAAAGATACGTTGGTAAGCGCGTTGATCTCCGCATAACTTTTGGATAGGTTTTCTATTGAGAGCACAGGTTGGGGCATATTTTTCACAAAGGGATGCCCAATTTCTATAAAGGG
>CAZGDA010000037.1:0-24338 GCA_964524425.1 uncultured Anaerolineaceae bacterium
CTATTCGTGAAGGCGGCTTGACGGTCGGTGCAGGCGTCATCACTAAGATTTTGGATTAGGTGTTAGATTATGGCTAAACAAAAGATTCGCATCCGTCTCAAAGCATACGATCATCGTGTGTTAGATCAATCTGCAAAACGCATTGTAGAAACCGCAGAACGTACCGGGGCGCGAGTGGTTGGACCGGTTCCGTTGCCCACGAAGGTAGAACGTTTTACGGTAAGACGTTCGACGTTCATTGATAAGGATTCGCACGAGCATTTTGAAATTCGGACTCACAACCGGTTGATTGACGTGCTGGACCCTGATAGCAAAACGATTGATATGCTGATGAGGTTGAATTTACCCGCTGGGGTGGACATCGAAATCAAGATATAATCTTTTGTAGCTTGTTTGAATATCAGTCGGCGTAAGAGCCATCTTGGGCGCGAACCGAAATCTTAAATTTTGCGACAAGGTGGCTGACTACTCCGCTGAAAGGGATGATGCAGCTTAAGCCCAGGCTGACAGTCCCGTACCAATACTTTTCTAAGAGAAGGAGAAAAAAGATGTTGAAAGGGCTTATAGGTAAGAAGGTCGGAATGACCCAGATCTTCGATGAGAGCGGCAACTCTGTGCCGGTAACAATAATCGAAGCTGGGCCATGTTACGTAACCCAAATACGCACGGTAGAGGCAGATAAGTACTCGGCTGTGCAACTTGGGTTTGGGGAGACAGCCCCGCGACGCATAAGCAGCGGCGAGCTAGGACACCTGAAACGCACAAATGTGCCACCCCTCCGTTTCCTGCGCGAGTTCCGTGTAAAAAATCCAGATGTACAAGAAGGCGATCAGCTAAAAGCAGACGTGTTTGCTATGGGTGAATTCGTTGACGTGGTTGGAACGAGCATTGGTAAAGGGTTCCAGGGTCCAGTGAAACGCTACGGTTTCAGTGGCGGTCCAAAGACGCATGGTCAGTCAGATCGTCATAGAGCACCGGGTTCGAGCGGAGCTGGCACCACTCCGGGAAGAGTGTATCGCGGCAAGCGCCGCGCTGGGCACATGGGGAATGACCGTGTAACGGCGCAGAACTTGAAGGTGGTGCTGGTGGACGCCGAGAGGAATTTAATCGGTGTACGCGGCTCGGTTCCCGGCTCCAAAGGTAGTGTAGTAGTAGTCAAAGAGGCGCGCAAAGGGAAGTAGGCGCGTAGCGCTGACGACTGTACTTTGCGAAATGCGATAAGGGAGCAGAGGAATTATGGAAGTACCCGTTTTAAATATGCAAGGCGAAAAAGTACGCACGGTAGAATTACCGGCGAATATTTTTGAAGTGGCGCCGAATATTGATTTGATGCATCAGGCGTACGTGCGCCAGATGGCGAATGCCCGTTTGGGAACTCACAAGACGAAGACGAGAAGTGAAGTTTCTGGCGGTGGACGCAAGCCCTGGCGGCAGAAGGGTACCGGTCGAGCGCGACAGGGATCAACCCGGGCTGCGCAGTGGGTCGGCGGCGGTAAAGTACATACCCCGCGCCCGCGCGATTATACCCTGGATATGCCACGCAAGATGCGCCATGCGGCGTTGCGGTCTGCGTTGTCGGTTAAGGCTGCTGAGAATGGGATTGTGGTTTTAGACGAGTTGAAATTCGCTGAACCCAAGACCAGATTGGTAGCCCAGGTGATGCAGACGTTAGTGGGTGATGATACGGCATTGGTACTCATACCGAGTAAGGATGAAGCCTACGAGATGGTAACGCGTGCTGTAAATAATTACGTTGGGGTAAAAACAATCCTGGCGAGTTATTTGAACATACGTGATATTTTCTCCTACGAAAAGGTTGTCTTGCCGCTTGCATCGCTGGAAGTAATCACAGCAAATCTGGAGTAGTGGAGAGAAGACTATGGAAATGTATGATATTCTTCGCTTTCCGCATGTAACTGAAAAGGCGAACTATCAGAACGCGAAATTGAAGCAATATGTATTTCGTGTGGCGCCCAAGGCAACCAAGGGCATGATTAAGGACGCTGTGGAAAAGATGTTTAATGTGGATGTGCTACAGGTGAATGTCGTGAACGTGCCGGCAAAGAGCAGCCGCCGCGGCATTCGCAACCGCCGCCTGGTGGTGCGACGCCCTGGATACAAGAAAGCAATTATTACCCTTTCACCTGGGCAGACAATACAAGCATTTGAAGGGGTGAAGTAATGGCAGTAAAGAAGTATAAACCTGTAACACCGGGTCAACGCGGTATGGTCGGGTACGGTTTCGATGAGATAACCAAATCTGAACCGGAACGCTCTTTGATTGTCAACCGCCAGAAAAAAGGCGGACGGAACATGTATGGAAAGGTAACTGTGCGGCATCGTGGCGGCGGCAACCGCCGACACGTGCGCCTGGTTGACTTCAAACGTGATAAGCGTGATATCCCTGCCCGTGTGGCGGCGATTGAGTATGACCCGAACCGCACGGCGCGTCTGGCGCTGTTGCATTATGTTGATGGCGAAAAACGCTACATTCTCGCGCCGGTTGATTTACGCGTTGGCGATACTGTAGTTTCCGGGGTGAGCGTGGATATCCGCCCGGGCAACAGTATGCCGATTGCCAGCATTCCGGTTGGAACGATGATCCACAACGTGGAGATGTTCGAGGGGCGCGGCGCCCAACTCGTGCGTTCTGCGGGAGGAGCAGCCCAGTTGTTAGCGAAAGAAGGGAATTACGCCCAGGTGCGTTTACCTTCTGGGGAAGTGCGCTTGATCCGCCAGACTTGTTATGCAACCATTGGACAGGTGGGTAACCTGGATCATGGAAATATCAAGTTGGGCAAGGCGGGACACAAACGCCACATGGGCATCCGTCCTACGGTGCGTGGTACGGCGATGAGTCCGAACAATCACCCGCACGGTGGTGGTGAAGGCAGACAGCCGGTGGGTATGCCTGGTCCGAAAAGCCCGTGGGGAAAACCTACGCTTGGGTATAAGACGCGGCGGAATAAGCGTTCTGACCAGTACATTGTTAAACGACGCGGGAAGAAGCGCCGTTAGGATGAAGTTGTTAGTCTGAAGATAGCAAGTCAGATTGCAGGTGAAAAGCGATAAGGAGAAAACAAGATGGGACGATCGCTGAAAAAGGGACCTTTTATAGATCTCAAGCTGCTCAGGAAAGTTGAAGGGATGAATGAGCGCGGAGAAAAGAAAGTATTACGAACATGGAGCCGCGCGAGCACAATCTTCCCACAAATGGTTGGTCATACAATCGCTGTCCACGATGGACGGCGGCATGTGCCAATTTATGTAACAGAGAATATGGTGGGGCACAAGCTTGGGGAGTTTGCCCCAACACGAACCTTCCGTGGGCACGTTTACGAGAAGAAAGCAAAGAAGGGAGCGTAGCAGATGGAAAAAACTGACATTCGTGCGTACGCGCGTCAAACGTCAATATCTGCGCAGAAAGTCCGTTTGGTTTTAGGGCTGGTGCGCGGCAAGAAGGTGGTGGATGCGCTGAATCTTTTGCAGTTTACACCGAATAAGGCAGCAGTGCCGGTGAGAAAGGTGATTGCTTCTGCTATGGCGAATGCTGAAGAGAATTATGGCGTCAGCCGGGATGACCTGGTGGTGCATCAGATTTTTGCTGATGAGGGACCGACCAGGAAGTGGAGACGCTTTGGTGCGCGTGGGCGTTTCAAGCCTGTCTTACGACGCTCTTCGCATATTACGGTTGTTCTTCGTGAACAAACAGTTTAGTGGAGGCAAAGGCAGGTAAAAGGCAAAGGAGAAAATATGGGAAGAAAAGTTGATCCGAGAGGGTTTCGCTTGAAGGTAAATCGCACGTGGGAAGGGCGCTGGTTCGCAGAAGGAGACGACTATGTGAATCAGTTGCACCAGGATTTCATGCTGCGGGAGATGATTCGCAAGGAGACGCAACGCGCCAGCGTTTCAACGATTGAGATTGAACGTTTCCCTGGGAAGGTGAAGCTGGTGGTGCATAGCGCTAAACCAGGTGTGTTGATTGGACGCAAAGGGGAATACATTAAGAAGCTGCGCACCGATTTGGAAGCGATTGTGGGCAAGAAGATGGAGCTGGATATCAAAGAGATCAAGAATCCGGACCTGGATGCCTACCTGGTGGCGGCAAACATTGCCGAGCAGCTAGAACGGCGCATCAGTTACCAACGAGCGATGAAGCGCGCTTTACAGCAGGCGATTCGTCAGGGTGCACAAGGTGTGCGTGTGGAAGTATCTGGCAGGTTGAGCGGGGCGGAAATGGCACGCAGCGTTTCTATGCGTGAAGGACGTGTGCCACGCCAGACCTTGCGAGCTGATATTGATTATGCTCGCGCAGAGGCTTTGACTACCTATGGGCGAATTGGCGTGAAAGTGTGGATTTATAAGGGCGAGCATGTGCCGGTTGTGGAAGAAGAAACGGAAGCAACCGAGGGTGTATACGTGAGTGAGTAGTTCGGGTGGTTGGTTTGGTGAGCGAAAGCAAGCAGCAAACCGCCCCACGAAACTGAAATGAGGATGAAATTATGTTAATGCCAAAACGCGTAAAATATCGCAAGCAGATGCGCGGGCGCATGAAAGGAAAAGCCTTGCGCGGGGCGGAAGTGCATTTTGGGGAGTTTGGTCTTCAGGCACTTGAGCCGGGCTGGATTTCGGCACGCCAGATTGAAGCTGCCCGCCGCGCCGTAGTGAGAGGAATGCGCCGGCGTGGTAAGATGTGGATTCGTATCTTTCCAGATAAACCGATTACCCATCGCGCAGCCGAAAGCCGTATGGGAAAAGGAAAGGGGAGTGTAGAATTTTGGGCTGCGGTTGTGAAACCAGGGCGGATCATCTTTGAATTGGGTGGTTTGCCGGAAGAGATTGCCCGCGAGGCGCTTCGCCTGGCGGAGTATAAACTTCCCATCCGTACAAAAGTCGTCACCCATCCTGAATATAGCGGAGGTGAAGTGAAATGAAAACGGCAGATATTCGCAATATGACAGATGACGAAATTCGCCGCCGGGTGAATGAAGCAAGAGAGGAATTGATGAAGTTCCGCTTTCAATTGCCTAACGGGGAGTTAACTGACTATAGCCAGATGCGTCAACGGCGACAACTGATTGCACAACTGCTGACGGTCTTAAGAGAACGTGAACGGGCATCTGCTCAATAGGGAGGTAGGCTATGGAAGAACAGAAGAATAATCGTCGTCGGTTAGAAGGGACTGTCAGAAGCAATAAGATGGAGAAGACGGTCGTTGTGGAAGTCACCCGTACATTCCGCCATCCACTATACACCAAGGTGGTGTATCGCAGCAAGCGCGTCATGGCGCATGATGAGCTGGGCTGCCTGGAAGGGGACGAAGTGCGCATTGTGGAAAGCAAGCCAATTTCGCGGAATAAACGCTGGGTGGTTGAAGAAATTTTGAAGCGCAATATCCGTCAAGAATAAAAAAAGGAGGCGCGAAAATGATTCAACAGGAAAGCAAATTAAAAGTAGCCGATAACACCGGGGCGCGCGAATTACTGGTCATCCGTGTTTTAGGTGGCTCGACGCGGCGCTACGGTGCAGTTGGAGATGTGGTTGTGGCGACGGTCAAGTCTGCTTCACCGCAGGCAACTGTGAATAAAAGTGACGTGGTCAAAGCCGTAATTGTGCGTTGCGCTAAAGAGTGGCGTCGGGATGACGGTTCGTACGTTCGCTTTGATGACAATGCAGCAGTGATTTTGGACACTGATGGGCAAAACCCGAAAGGGACGCGTATCTTTGGACCCGTGGCGCGTGAATTGCGCGAGAAAGGGTTTATGAAGATAGTCTCTCTTGCACCCGAAGCGCTGTGAAATGATGTGTCGTCTTACAGAGGAACTAGTTTAGTAAGGAGCGATGGCTGTGAAAGTCAAAATACGCAAAGGTGATAAAGTAAGAGTGATTAGCGGTGCTGATAAAGGACAAGAGGGAGAGGTGATTAAAGTTTTGTCGGCGGAGAAGCGTGTGGTGGTGCAGGGTGTCAACTTGCGCAAGAAGCATCAACGCCAAACGCAAACACAAAGCGGCAGGAGCCTTAAACCTGGTGTGATTGAATTTGAGGCATCGGTAGATATATCCAATGTGCAATTGATTTGCCCAAGCTGCGGCAAAGCGAGCCGTCTGGGTGTGCGCCACGAAGAAGATGGAGCCGTGCGATTTTGCAAAGAGTGCGGTACGTCTATAGAGTGACACTCGCTATAAGGCAGAGAGGTAAATCGAGGTCTTTAGGAGAAAAGTGGATATGAGTTGGCTAAAAGAACGCTATCAAACAGAGGTGGTGCCTGCATTGGAGAAGTCTCTTGATGTGGCAAATGTAATGGAGGTGCCTAGGATAAAAAAGGTTGTCGTGAACATCGGCGTTGGCGAAGCGATTGATAACGCCAAGGCGCTGGATGCAGCAGTTGCTGATTTGACAAAGATCACCGGGCAAAAAGTGGTGGTTACCAAAGCAAGCAAAAGCATTGCAAACTTCAAGCTGCGAGAAGGCAAGCAGATTGGGGCAAAGGTAACCTTGCGGGGAAGCCGGATGTGGGATTTTCTGGATCGGTTGATGAACATTGCGTTGCCACGTACGCGTGACTTTCGCGGTGTATCTCCCGATGCGTTCGATGGACGCGGAAATTACACCCTGGGCATGCGCGAACAGTTGGTGTTCCCGGAGATTGATTACGATCAGATTGACAAGCTGCGTGGTTTGGAGGTTACAATCGTAACTTCTGCAAGAACCGACGACGCTGCTCGGCAACTTTTAAAACTTTTAGGAATGCCTTTCAGGAAAGAAGGTTAAACTATGGCGAAAAAATGTATGCAGTATCGAGAAATGAGACGAAAGTACCCGACGCGAGTACGGAATCGTTGCAAACGTTGCGGCAGACCGCGCGGGTATTTACGGCGCTTTGGTTTGTGCAGAATTTGTTTTCGTGAATTATCCCTGGAAGGTAAAATTCCAGGTGTCGTCAAGTCATCTTGGTAATGGAATGAGTGGAGGAAGCAAGAATGAGTGTTGCTGATCCTATTGCTGATATGTTAGCGAGAATCCGAAACGCGATCATGGCGGGGCATTCGACCGTCGCTATGCCGAGTTCTAAAGTAAAATCTGCGATTGCGCAGATTCTATCGGAAGAAGGATACATCGGCGGTTTTGAAGTAGTGGATGGAAGTACCCCTGCGCATAAGGTATTGCGTATGCGGTTGAAGTATGTAGGTGAGCGGCGTAACCGTCGTTCAGTAATTACAGACTTAGAGCGTGTCAGTCGTCCGGGACGGCGTGTATATTCTCCGAAAAAGGATATACCGTGGGTGTTGTCTGGGATGGGAATCGCGATTGTGTCCACGCCGAAAGGCATTATGACCGGGCAGAGAGCTCGTCAATTGGGCGTGGGCGGAGAAATAATTTGTAAGGTATGGTAATGGACTCATGGCTACGCGACTGTGAAGCCGTAGTCATTAACCATGTGGAGGTTAGCGTGTCGAGAATTGGGCGATTACCAGTAATCATTCCTTCAGAGGTCGAAGCGACCGTGGAAGGTTCCTTCGTCAAGGTTAAAGGACCGAAAGGCGAAATGGAATGTACCTTCCCGGGGGCGATCACGATCTTGAAGGAAGGTGGTGTGATCAATGTGCAGCGTGCGTCGGATGAACCGACGTTCCGCGCCATGCACGGGATGACACGAGCGATTATTAATAATATGGTCGTTGGTGTGAGTAAAGGGTTTGAGAGGGTTTTAGAAGTCAACGGCGTGGGCTATCGCGCCGAGATGGACGGTAAAAACCTGGTGCTATACGTAGGCTATTCTCACCCTGTGGTGGTGGAACCTCCGGCGGGAATTGCCTTTGAGGTGGACGCCAAGACTCGCCAGATAAAAGTCAACGGGCATGATAAACAGTTAGTTGGTCAGATTGCGGCAAATATTCGTGAGGTGCGTCCACCGGAGCCATACAAGGGCAAAGGGATAAAGTACCTGGAAGAAAGAATTCGGCGCAAGGCTGGAAAAGCTGGCAAGGCTGGATAGCAGGCTGGTTGATACATCAGGAAAGGTGAAACGATATGGCAAATAGAAGTCGTTCAGAAATGCGAAAAATTAGACATGAGCGTGTGCGCCGGAGTGTATCTGGTACGCCGGAGCGACCGCGCTTGAACGTGTTCCGCAGTCTTTCGGAGATCTATGCGCAGGTCATTGACGATGAAGCCGGACATACCCTGGCAGCGGCGTCTTCGGTAGATGTGGATTTACGGGCGCAAATGAAAGGGTTGAATAAATCTCAACAGGCGCGTTTGGTAGGGTTGAATGTGGCAGAACGTGCCAAGTCTAAGGGCGTTATGGCTGTGGTGTTTGACCGCGGTGGTTACCGTTACCTGGGTCGTGTAAAGGCTCTGGCAGATGGGGCGCGCGAGGGCGGTCTTCAGTTCTAAGCGATATGAAACCAATTGATAGGAAATAGGGAGCGAAGGAGAATGAATTTCGGAAGTCCAGATTATGAAGAACGAGAACTTGACGAGCGCGTCATCGGGATTGATCGTGTGGCGAAAGTGGTCAAGGGCGGTCGGCGTTTTTCCTTCCGCGTGGCTGTTGTAGTTGGAGATAATCGAGGCAGCGTTGGTGTTGGCATAGGTAAGGCAAACGCCGTACCAGATGCCATGCGCAAAGCAAGCGAGAGTGCGCGGCGGAATATGTGTAAGGTCAGCCTGTATGGTTCGACCATTCCGCACGAAGTGCTGGGCAGAGTGGCTGGGGCGCGCGTGTTGCTCAAACCGGCATCGCCTGGTACGGGCGTGATTGCGGGCAGTGGTGTGCGTGCGGTCGTTGAAGCAGCGGGGATTTCGGACATTTTGACGAAATCTTTAGGCAGCAGCAATGTATTGAACACCGTGTATGCAACGATTGAAGCCCTGGAGCAACTCAAATCACCGGAGGAGGAAGCGGCTCGCCGCGGAAAATCGGCAGAGGAATTGATGCCTTTCTGGGATCGGAGAAAGAAAAATGGCTGAGAAAACCGTTAAGGTATTATCTATAACGCTTATCAAAAGTCCGATCGGATATTCGGTCAAGCACAAAGAAACCGTGCGTGCGCTGGGTTTGCGGCGAATGAATCAGACGGTGAAGCATGAAGATTCGGCGGTTTTACGTGGAATGCTAACCAAGGTCAATCATCTTGTGCGGATAGAAGAGGCGTAGGTGAAGTGGAAAGAGAGGCGTGCTGCGCAAGAAAAAGCGTGGGCAGGCTCACTCTTATAAAGTACATGTTGAATGAAATAGGTGCACAATGAAATTGCATGAATTAAATCCAAATGAAGGAGCGAAGAGACCTCGCAAACGGGTTGGGCGTGGTACAGGCTCTGGTCTGGGAAAAACGGCAGGACGCGGTACAAAGGGGCAAAGCTCACGCGCGGGCGGTGGGACGCGGTTGTATCACCAGGGTGGAAACCTGCCATTCTTCCGCCGGTTGCCTTTCAAACGCGGGTTTGTGCGCCCGAACCGGTTGGAATGGAATGAGGTAAACCTCGACCAGTTGGTAGAATTTGCGGCAGGCAGTGCAGTGACGCCTGAGACGTTGGAAGAAGCGCGTCTGATACGCAAGCCGGGCAAGCCGGTGGTATTGTTGGGGCGTGGTGAAGTCAATGCTGCGTTAAAAGTGCGTCTCCATCGTGTGAGCGAGGGAGCAAAAGCCAAGATAGAAGCGCTTGGCGGCAGCGTTGAAATCCTTGCGCTTGAAGGCTAAGAAGATTAGGGAAATAATGAGGAGCCAGTAACTTATGAAACGTTCTGCCTGGCGATATTTATGGACAGCACACGACATTCGGCGCAAGTTATTGCTAACGCTGGCGTTGTTGGTTGTCTATCGGTTTGCAGCCCACGTTCCCGTTCCGGGGGTGAATCGCGAAGCGATTGCCAATATCCTCAGCGGGGGCGGCGCGGCTGGTACGCTGGTGAATTTATTAGATTTGCTCTCCGGCGGTACGGTGGCGAATTTCTCGGTGCTGGCGATGGGTGTTTACCCTTACATTACAGCACAGATTATTTTGCAACTGCTCGTTCCGATCATCCCTGCGCTGCAGAAGAAGATGGAAGAAGACCCGCGCGAGGGACAGAAGTGGATGGAAAGATGGACGTATTATCTGGCTGTGCCTATGTCTGCGTTGCAGGCAATTGGACAGATTAACATCTTTTCTTCCCTGGCGGGTGGACAGATTATGCCGAACTTTGGCTGGAGCGGTGAGCAAATTTTGCCTTCACTGGCAATTGTATTAAGCATGACGGCTGGAACCATGTTTGCCATTTGGCTTGGTGAGGTGATCTCTGAGTTTGGGATTCGCAACCAGGGCATTTCTTTGATCATTATGTCGGGTATTGTTTCACGCGTCCCGGCAAATGTAGTTAAGCTACTTTCAGATCAGTCAAATCGTTGGCCGATGTTGTTCTTTATGTTGGTGATTACGTTGGCGACAATTTTTGCGATTGTGTACGTCCAGCAAGGGCAGCGCAATGTGCCGGTGATGTACCCCGGCAGAAGAGTGGGTAACCGGATGTCTATGCCGGTGAGAGGTACTCTGCCGCTGAAAGTCAATATGGCGGGAATGATACCGCTCATTTTTGCGCAATCTATTCTAACTTTTCCTTCGATTGTGGCATCGTATTTTGTTGCTTCAGAGAATGCGACGGTTAGCAGCATTGCGCAATCAATACAAAGTGCGTTTGGTGGCGGCAGTAACGTTTATTACCTGATGTATTTCTTTATGGTTGTGCTGTTCACGTTCTTTTATACAGACGTGTTGTTTACACAGCAGAATTATGGAGAGAATCTCAAACGCGTGGGTGCGCAGATTCCTGGTGTGAGCCGGGGTGCGCCGACGCAAAGATATTTGACGAAAGTGCTACGGCGGATCACATTACCTGGGGCGGTTTTCCTGGGCATTGTAGCGATCTTACCCTGGTTTGTGGGTTTGATTGTGCCAATGGGGAACAACTCGGGTTTGCTGCTGGTTTCTTCGGCTGGTTTGCTGATTGTGGTTGGTGTAGTGCGAGATACGTTCTTCTTGATTGACGCCGAACTGAAGCTGCATGGGTATGAAGACCGGCTGTTGGTGCGGTGAAATAATTGACGAATGTAAAAATGTTTGATATAATCAAAGCTTTGGCATGGAGTATTAAGGAAGGATAGAGGTATGAAAGTCTCGGCATCTATTCGCAGACGTTGTTCCAAGTGCCGCTATGTACGGCGCAAGGGACGTTTATATGTAATCTGTGAAAATCCAAAACATAAACAGAGGCAAGGGTAGGCGACTATGGCACGTATTGAAGGCGTTGACTTACCACGCAATAAGCGGGTAGAAATTGGATTAACGTATATTTTCGGGGTTGGAAAGCCACGTGCGCAGGAAGTATTAGCTGCGACGAAGGTAAACCCGGATATGCGGGTGAAAGATTTGACGGACGCGCAAGTGAACCTGTTGCGTGATTATATTGTGCAACATTTCAAAATTGAAGGCGATCTACGTCGTGAAGTTCAGATGAACATCAAACGCTTGATAGAGATCGGCTGCTATCGTGGATTGCGCCATCGTCGCAGCCTGCCATTGCGCGGGCAGCGCACGCGGACAAATTCGCGAACCCGCAAGGGTCCACGCAAGACAGTGGCGGGACGCGGAAGACGTCGTGGTAGTAAGAAGTAATAGGGAGGTTTGGAGAATATGGCAAAAAGAGGACAAGCTGCGCGAAAAACAAGCACAAAAAAGGTCAAGCGGTCGTTATCGGCTGGGCAGATTCACATCTTCGCCAGTTTTAATAACACAATTGTTACCATTACCGATCACCAGGGCAATACGATTTGCTGGAGCAGTTCCGGGTCAGCAGGATTTAAAGGATCACGGAAGAGCACTCCGTTTTCTGCACGAGTGGCGGCAGAACAAGCAGTTAAGCAAGCGATGTCTATGGGCTTGCAGGATGCAGATATGATTGTCAAGGGACCTGGTCCAGGGCGAGAGGCGGCGATTCGCGCCGTGCAGGCGTCTGGCGTGCGTGTAACCTCGATAACCGATATTACACCCGTGCCGCACAATGGCTGCCGTCCACCCAAGAAACGCAGAGTCTAATTGGTGAGAGGAGAAAGGAACTATGGCAAAATATCGTGAGGCGGTGTGCAAATTGTGCCGCCGTGAGGGAGAAAAATTATTCTTAAAAGGGGAAAGGTGCTTTGAGCCGAAGTGCGCCTTTGACCGACGCAATTATGCGCCGGGTCCGCATGGACGGGGTGAGCAATTCCGTCATCGGCGCGAATCTGACTTTGCACGCCAATTACGCGCCAAGCAGAAAGCGCGCCGCATTTACGGTGTTCTGGAACGCCAGTTCCGACGCTATTTCGCGGAAGCATCACAGCGTAAGGGTATGACCGGGTTAAACTTACTCCAGATTTTGGAGTCGCGTTTGGATAATGTCATTTTCCGCCTGGGATACGCCGACAGCCGTCCACAGGCGCGTCAGTTGGTCAACCATGGTCATTTTTCGGTCAACGGACGACGTACAAACGTGCCCTCTTTATTGGTAAGGATGGGTGATAAGATCTCTGTTCGCGAAGGTTCGCGCTCGCGCACTTATTTTAAAAATCTGACAGAAAGTATGGAAGCAAAGAATGTGCCGGTTTGGTTAAACCGGGACATCAAAGGCATGACGGCAGAGATTTTACGCTTACCGGAACGTTCTGAGATTGATAGCAGTCTGGAAGAGCAATTAATCGTTGAGTATTATTCACGCTAGTTGTTCTGATGCGATTGGACCTAGTTGAACTATTGATACAACACGTGAGGTGAAACGTGATCGTCAACCTTGGGAATATGGTGACACCGAAAATTGAGCGTGAGGCAGAGGCGCGGAACTATGGTAAGTTCATTATCAGCCCTTTGGAGCGCGGATATGGAGATACCATTGGAAACGCCTTGCGCCGGGTATTGCTTTCTTCGCTTGAGGGTGCGGCTGTTACTTCGATTCGCATTATGGATATTCCGCATGAATTTACAGCCATTCCAGGCGTGCGCGAAGATGTCATACGAGTGATGTTGCAGATGAAGCAGATTCGGCTGAAGCTGCACGACGTTGAAACTGCAAAAATGAGACTTGAAGTACGCGGCGTGGGTGAAGTGAGCGCTGGGGATATTAAAACTCCGCCAGAGGTGGAGATTATCAACCCTGATCTTTACTTGTTTGCAATGGACGACCCCAATGCGGATTTGGAAATTGAATTGACGGTTGGTCGCGGACGCGGCTATTCGTCTGTTGAGGAACGCAGCGGCTCGCTGCCGATTGGCGAATTGCCGGTGGATGCGATTTATACCCCGGTGAAACGGGTGAACTGGCAAGTTAGCTCGGCGCGGGTGGGGCAAAGCACAAATTACGATAAGCTCAGCCTGGAAATCTGGACGGATGGAACCATCAGCCCGGAGAAGGCGCTCAGTACCAGCGCGAAGATTTTAATTGAGCACTTGCGCCACCTGGCGGGAATTACCGAAGAATCGTTGATGGCAATCATTGACGAAGAGGAAGATACGCAGCGATTGACCAGCGAAGTGATGGAGACGCCTATCGAAAACCTGGACTTGTCTGTGCGCGTGTTCAATTCGTTGAAGCGAACAGGCATCACGACAGTGGGTGAGGTGTTGGAATTGCTGGAGAAGGGCGATGAGGCAGTCATGTCCATCCGCAATTTTGGTGAAAAGAGCCTGGAAGAGCTGCGCCAAAAAATGTGCGAGAAAAATTTCCTCAAAGAAGATGAGGGAGAAGACGAAGAAGAAGGGGACTTGGAGTAGTTCATCTGGTAGAGGTAACCCTTTGCTGGAGGGCTGAGTTGTCCTGAAAGAAGGAGCAAAGAGATGCGACATAAAGTAGCTGGCAGAAGACTGAATCGAGATATGGGCGCGCGCAATGGTTTACGACGCACGCTGGTGAACCAGCTTTTTAAACACGAGCGAATTCACACAACTGAGGCAAAGGCAAAGGCGATACGCGGGCAAGCGGAAAGGTTGATTACTTTGGCGAAGCGCGGTAATAGCGCTGGGAGCTTGCGTATGGTTCATGCCCGTCGTCTTGCAGCTGCGCGTTTGGGCGATGTGGAGATGGTAAAGAAGTTGTTTGACGACATCGCGCCGCGCTATGCGAATCGCAAGGGTGGATACACCAGGATTTTGAAAACTGGTTTGCGCCAGGGCGACGCGGCTGAAATGGCGTTGATTGAGCTGGTTGAAGGTTAATCCGGATTATTTTTTAATGTGACTGGTAGCTGAACGGCTAACAGCGCAAATGGAACGTTACCAGGTTTTATTATCGTACGACGGAACCCATTTCCAGGGCTTCCAAAGGCTGGCTTTCCAAAACGGGATGGCACAGCGGACAGTTCAGGGCGTGGTGGAAGAAGCGTTGCGCCAGTTGAATTGGCAAGGGCAGTCTATCCTGGCTGCGGGGCGCACCGATGCCGGTGTGCACGCCAGCGGGCAGGTGATTGCCTTTGACCTGGATTGGAAGCACACTTTGCAGGCGTTGATGAAAGCGCTGAATGCCAGGCTGCCGGAGGACGTGGCTGTATTGGACGTGCGCCGGGCGAGTGCGGAATTTCATCCACGCTATGACGCACGGGCGCGCCGATATGCTTATCGCATTTTTTGCGAAGAGGTACGCCGTCCTTTGTGGGAGCGGTATGCCTGGCGGGTTTTTCCAGCTGTGAAGATGGAAAGATTGGCGCAAGCAAGTTTATTCCTGATCGGTACGCACGATTTTCGTATGTTTGGTTCTCCTCCCAAGCGTGGGGGAAGCACCATTCGCACGATCTATCGAGCGGGCTGGGAGGAACGGGATGGATTTCTGGTTTTTGATATCATTGCGAACGCTTTTTTGTTGCACATGGTGCGCAGAATTGTTGCGACACTGGTAAGGATTGGTCAAGAACGGATGGAAGTAGAAGCAATAGCAATGTTTCTCTCGGAGCCGTTCTGCGATGAACATGGTGGTTTGTTTTCAGGGTTTTCTAAAAGAGCAGAGAACCTGAGGAAAAATGTAAAAGTACAGGGGTTAGCGCCTCCACAGGGGCTGCACCTGGTTGAAGTGGATTATGGTGCCCCTTGGGGCGAATAGAATAAATAGAGAAATTTGATTTGGAGAAGAGTGCTGTGCAAAAAACATATTATCCAAAACTCAGTGAACTAGACAATGAGAATTGGGTTCTGATTGATGCGGATGGTCAGAACCTGGGTCGTTTGGCAACGCTGATAGCATCAATTCTTCTTGGCAAAAACAAACCGGTGTTTACACCCGGTGTGGATAACGGGGATTTCGTTGTTGTGATTAACGCAGAACGGATCGCAGTTACTGGCAAGAAGATGGAAGACAAAATGTATTATCGTCACTCTGGTTTTCCGGGTGGTTTCCGGGAAACTACGTTGAGCGATATGCTCAAGACACATCCCGAGCGTGTGATTCAAAAGGCTGTTTGGGGCATGCTGCCGCACAACCGTTTTGGCAGACATCTGTTAAAGAAAATGAAGGTGTATGCCGGACCTGAGCACCCACATCAAGCCCAACAGCCCAAAGCGCTGTCTGTGGAATAGCAGAAAAATAGAGTGATTTGATCTACATTGCGAAGGAGCAAGCAAGATGAGTGTACAATATTTTGAAGGGGTTGGACGCCGCAAAGAGAGTATTGCGCGTGTACGCGTGATGAAAGGCGCAGGCAGTTTTACTGTGAACGCGAAATCTTTGAACGATTATTTTCCCCGTGTGGGCGATGCCGATGCTATTCTGGCACCGCTGGCAGCGGTGGGCGAAGATCGCGCGAGATTTGACGTTTCTGTGATGGTGCAGGGCGGCGGCGTGACGGGACAGACCGAAGCAGTGCAATTGGGTCTGGCGCGCGCGTTGACGTTGATGAATCCCGATGCGCGGCAGGCATTGCGCAATGGCGGTTTTCTGACGCGCGACCAGCGTACCAAGGAACGGAAGAAGCCTGGTCTTAAGCGCGCCCGTAAAGCCCCTACTTATACCAAGCGTTAATTCTTACCATAGCCTCTTATTTCAAGAAAAAGGACCTGACAGGTTTTGTACCTGTCAGGTCTTTGGGCATTTTATTAATCATTTTTTTTCTGTGGGATTTGGAAAGTGAAATCAAATGCGAAATGATACCTGGTTTTCTTTTGAAGCGACACGACAGGCGCTGCAAATAATGGACTTTGAACAGTTAACCCTGGTGCAAGCGAATGGAATGAAAGGTTGGCACGTGCCTTCTTTCCCACCCAGTGCGGCGGCGTTGTTGCTGGATCTTTATGGAAGTGGAAACGCGACAAGTATCAAACACAGCTTGCTGGCTGTTTATCCTGCCAGTCATAGGGTGAAGCTGGTTCATTTTTCGGGAGATGGTTCAAGCGTAGTAAACGTGGAGGATTTGGCACTTGAAAATTTGGAAGAAGTGAAAGAAGGGGATGGATTCGCAAACTTATACGTGCCTTGTTTGGCAGCAGAGTCCTCCTTTGAGGCGTTTCAAGAGGTGGTGGCACATTTACGCGCCCCGGATGGATGTCCCTGGGATTTGAAACAAACTCACCAATCTTTGCGTTCGCATTTGTTAAGTGAAACATACGAGGTGCTTGCAGCGTTGGATGAGGAAAACGTTTTGGGAATGTGTGAAGAATTAGGCGATTTGCTTTTGCAGATTGTGCTCCACGCGCAAATTGCTGCGGATGCGGGGGAGTTTCGCATGGCAGACGTATTGAAGGGCGTCCACACAAAGATCGTCTATCGCCATCCGCACGTTTTTGGAGATTTAAAATTGGGCGACGTTGAGGGTGTTTTACAAAACTGGGAAAAGTTGAAGGCAGCCGAACGGGCGAATCGTGCAAAAGGTGAAGACTTTACGACTGCGGAAACGCCGAAAGGGTTGCTGGATGGGGTGCCCCTGGCAGTGCCAGCTTTGGTGCAAGCTCAAGAATACCTGGAACGAGTGGAACGCGTGAAGGTTGCCTGGCTGCCGGTGGACGAATTGGCGAGGGACATCCATCATTATCTTGATGAGCTACAAGGAGATATGCCAGCTGAGTTGCGTTCAGTAAAAATAGGGGAAGTGCTTTTTTACGTGATGCAGATGGCTGCGATTTATCACGTAGATGCGGAAAGCGCCTTAAGGCAAATTAACTTGCGCTTTAGGCAACGAATTCGCGTTTTGGAAAGGGAAGCGAATGAACAGGGAAAACCGTTAAGCGCCAACTTGAACGCCGAGGAGAAGCGAGCAATTTGGAAGGTGGACGGCAGAGAAGATTTGTAAGGGGTTTTGACGACCTGAAAACCGGTTGTGCGTGGGGGAGATGAGGCGGTGTATAATATCATTATATGGAAATGATAAGCCGTATCTTAATCGCAGATGACGATGAAATTGGACGAGAGGCGCTGAAGGCGCTGTTGTTTGGCGAAAAGTACGATTTATTCTTTGCGAGCAGCGGGGCGGAATGTCTCAGACTGGCTGAGCAAGTGCTGCCCGATTTGATTCTCCTGGACATAATGATGCCAGGAATGGATGGTTTTGAAACCTGCCGGTGTATCCGTTCTACACCTTTATTAGAAAAAACACCCGTTGTATTAATAACAGCATTAGACGATGAGCACTCGCGCATTGCGGGTTTTCATGCAGGCGCGGACGATTTTATATCGAAACCGTTTAATCGCGTGGAGCTATTGGCGCGTGTGCGCACAATTACCCAGCTCAACCGCAGCCGCAGTTTAATGGCAGAGCGAATGCGTTTTGAAAGCCTGGTGCGTCTTTCTCCAAACGGGATTCTCGTTGTGGATGCGGAGGGGAAAATCTTGCTTGTAAACCCTGCCGGGCGGCTCTTGCTTCAACCGAATTTCAAGGAAGGCGCAAATGGCAGGTTATTTACTGACTATCTATTACCAGAATATCATCAAGTTGCATGCAAAGCGTTGAGGAGAACGGTAGAAAATGCGAAGAATTCTATCCGCCTGGATGTGGAGCTTGGAAGGGCGGATGAAAATGCGCTGGCAGTGGAAATGATCATGGGCGCCATAGAATGGGAAGGAAAACCCGCCGCACAAGTCATTCTACAGGATATTAGCCAGCGCAAGGAGATGGAAAGAAAGCTATCGCAGCAATTAGCCAACCAGACGCGGGAACTGGCGGCTTTGTATGCGGTTACTATGCTGAAGGAAGAAGCGCCAGATATTGCGGTTGTTTTGCCACAGTGGTTGGAAAAAGTGGTTCAGGCGATGCGGGGAGTGGCAGGCTTTATCATGTTAAAACCAAGTGAAGGTGGAAAATTAAACCTGGCAGCGTCGTGGGGTTTTTCGGACGAAGAGCAAGAAAAGTTGATGGGGTTTTCTTTGGGAGAGGAGAAGTCAAAGGTATGGGAAAGCTGCCACGATGGAGTGTTTTATGTTAACTCCTGTCTGGCGGATGGGCGTATCCCAGACGAGTTGAAGATAGAGGAAAAAGCAGCTTACCTGGGAACATTGATTCAAAACAAAGCGCAACGCTTGGGAATACTGGCAATATTGCGTCAAACCGGGCAAACTTTTGCTGTTGAAGACGCGGCATTGATTTCCAATATTGCGGACCAAATTGCGATTGTTTTAGAGAATGCGCGGTTGCGCAAACTTGGGGAAAGAACTGTTATCATCGAGGAACGCCAACGCCTGGCGCGAGATTTGCACGACTCGGTGGCGCAGAGCATTTTCTCGCTTTCTTTGTTTGCTCATGCAGGCAACGACGCCTTGGAAGACGGGGACATGAGCGGTGTTCGAGAGAGTCTAGACAGTATTAAAGAAAATGCCTTGAAGGCTTTGAAGGAAATGCGTTTGTTACTCTATGAACTGCTTCCTTCGGCATTGGAAGAGCAAGGCTTGGTTACAGCAATCCAGAACCGCATTGATACCGTGGAAAGGCGGGCAGGTTTACAAACGATTTTTAACGTACGCTGGGAAATCGAACTGCCGCTTTTTGTGCAGAATCAATTGTATCATATCCTTAGTGAAGGGCTAAATAATTCTCTGCGGTATGCGCGGGCGCAATGTGTGAAGATATTGCTCGAGGCGGGCAGTGATGGTGTGCGCCTGAGGATTATAGATGATGGGATTGGGTTTGAGATTGATAGCGCGCGTAGCAATGGATTTGGTTTAAAAAATATGCAGGAACGGATGAAGAAGTTGGGAGGAAGATTTAGGTGTGTCTCGCAGGTTGGGCAGGGAACGGAGATTAGGTGTGAGATTGGGAATGAAGTTGTGCGTGCGTATATAGAGACGGGGAGATGGCTGGATGGATGATGTAAGTAACGTTATTAAGGTGTTGGTGGTAGATGATCATCCGGTGGTAAGGAAAGGATTGCGCTTGTTGATTCGACCCAGGTATGGAATGAAGGTGATTGGTGAAGCAAAAGACGGCGAGGAAGCCGTGCTATTGACGAGACAATTAAAACCGGACGTGGTGTTGATGGATCTGGTTATGCCGCGAAAATCTGGCTTGCAGGCGATACGCGAGATTTTACAAGATGACGTTTCTGTGCGTATTCTGGTCTTGACCAGTTTTGCGGAGGATCAAAACACTTCGGATGCGTTGAAGGCAGGGGCAAGCGGATTTCTCTTGAAAGATGCTGCCGCGGACGATTTAATCACTGCCATCCGGGAAGTTCACCAGGGGAAGGTGGTGTTATCAAAAGAGACCACGCAGTTGCTTGTAAATGACCTGCAACGTTCGGGAAGTGAATTTCCTTTGATAGGTGCATTGACAGACCGGGAACGAGACGTTTTAAAAGGATTGGTTGAAGGATTGTCGAATAAAGAAATTGCCGCAAATCTCGACCTCACACCAGTTACGATCCGCTTTCACGTGAGCAATATATTGCGAAAGTTGCGCGTGGCTAACCGCACGCAAGCGGCTTTGTATGCCCGTAAAGCGGGTTTTGTTTTACATGAGAAAGATAATGGAACCTTTTTTTGATATAATACGTATAGAAGTGTAGATTTTAATCAAGAAATTTGGAGAAGGCTGTTTTGTAAACCCGAGTAATGTGGGATTGAGGGAATTGTAGGAGGAAAAAGAGATGGACGTCTTTTCGGCGTTTGGGCTTTCGGCAAGCGCAGGGCTGAATGCTTATATACCCCTTTTGGTCGTGGCGCTGCTGGACCGATTTACGAATTTGATTAATTTGCGCCCGCCGTGGGACGTATTATCAAACTGGTGGGTTATTGGGGTGTTGGTGGCGCTATCCTGCATCGAATTTTTAGCGGATAAGGTGCCGGCAATCAATCACGTCAATGACGTGGTTCAAACATTTATTCGCCCAACGGCGGGGGCGATTCTATTTGCTGCCAGTGCGAACGTAGTAACCGAAATTCATCCAGTGCTTTCTTTGGTGGCGGGGTTGTTAATTGCCGGCACGGTGCACGTTGCCAAATCGGCGGCGATTCGCCCGGCGATAACAGCCACGACTGGAGGCGCCGGTAACGTGCCGGTGAGCATCGCGGAGGACATCGTCTCAACGGTTGTCTCCGTTCTATCTATTGTTCTGCCGGTGCTAATTTCTGTTATAATCATTCTTGTGTTATTATTGATCGTTGTTTGGTTGTGGCGTTCAACGGCAAGCCGTGTAGGATAATTTGAATTTTTGGAAAGACGTAAAAGGAGAAAAAGATGAGCGATAATAGCGATAACATGGAGACGATAGATGCTTACTATACCCCACCGCCTGGATATGCTCCACCGCCTGTAGAAAAAAAGACCAATATGGGCATGATTATTGGTATTATTGTTTTGGTGGTTTTGTGCTGCTTTTGTTCTGTTGTATTTCTTGTTTTGGCGTATATGTTTGGTGATCAATTTATTGAGATGCTCGGAATAGCCAACCTCGCATTTGGTCTGGTTGTGTAACCAGGATAAAAAAATTCAAAAAGTGGGACTCCTCGCTGTTGACATTGTCTAAAAAAGGAAAGCAGCGAGGAGTTTTGCATTTGGGTAAGGTTTGTGCCTGAGTTTAGGGTGAGATTCTATCCATAAATAATCGGCTGAGTTCTTCCAAAGCCAGAAGGGCGAGACGTCGTTCAGCGGTGGAAAGGGTGAGTGTGGCAAACTCATCTTCGTCAAGGCGAAGTTGTGTGCCGTCGGGAAAGACGAGCAAGTCGAGTGCCAGGTCGCGGTAAGATACGGTATTATTTTCCAATTGGGCGGGAAAGCCCACGTTACAATACCAACATTTCAGGGTGTCGTCGTCGCGGTCGTGGATTTCAAAGATGTTGTACCAGCGATCGGTGTAGAAGGTCTCCAGGAAACGGTCGTCTCTTTTCAATACAATCCCATGAAAGGGTAAATCGTCGCGGTTGAAACGTGCTTCCAGGCGCACAAAATTGGCGCCGCGCTGCAAAACAACGCCGCTATAACGCCAGGTTTCGTTGCCTTGTGCATCCAGCTTGCGGACAAGGATGTTCGGTTTCGGGTTGGTCATGCCAGAATTATGCCATATTTTTATACGCTTGTGGTAAAATGGCGGCGATGCGTTTTCAATACATTGAGTCAGGAGATGCTGCGATGTTTAACATTTTCGGAAATTCCAGTTCAGCAGTTGATGCGTTAAAAGAACAATATCAAAAAGGGGTGAGAGATTTTGATGGTCTTGACATGGAAGACGAGGAGTTACCCGGTGTTGTTTTAAGCGGGGCAAAGTTGCAGAAGGCGATTTTTACTTACGCCGATTTAAGCCGGGCGAATTTGAGCCGTTGTGATTTAAATGGAGCAGATTTTGAGGAAGCGGATCTAAATAAGGCGGACTTGAGCGGTGCAGATTTAACGGATGCAGATTTTGAGAGTTGCGACCTTTCAAAAGCAATTTTGGAGGGGGCAAAACTGGTACGTGCCAACCTGGTGGATGCGGATTTGAGTGATGCAAATTTACGCCACGCGGATTTAAGTTACGCAAATCTGAGTGATGCAGATTTAAGCAATGCGGATTTAACCGGCGCAAATTTAAGCGGGGCATACTTTACCGATGCAGATTTAAGTGACGCACGTGTGAGCGCAGCACAGATAGGAAAAGCAGCGTCGTTGGAGGGTGCGGAATTACCAGAACGTTTTATCCAAGATGAGACAGACGAAGGGCGGACAGAAGAAGCGCGGAGCGTTTCGGATGAAGCAGCGCCAGTAAACTTGCCGTCGAATTGTCCGAAGTGCGGTGCGCCTTTGCTGCCGAATAACCTCAAATGGCATGACAAGGCAACGGTGAGTTGTGCTTATTGCGGCGCGTTGGTTAGCGGAAGGTAGAAAATCTGCAGGGCTGCCGAGGCGTCGAAGGTAAGGGTAATCTGGCTGCCTGGTGATGGAAGAGCTGTTTGCAACGGAAAATTGAAACGGAATTTATAGTCCCCCGCGGCGATGGTGGCTTTTTGCGTTCTGCCTGAAAATACACTTTCAACGAGGGTTCCTGTAAGATGGCAGGGGTGATCTTGGTTTAGAAAGACCGAGTCTGGACGGAGAAGAACGGTTACCTGCCCCGGCGCGATTTGGCTCTCTAACGGGAAAACGCCTAATTCTGTTTGCAGGCAAGCGTATCCGTTTTGATTTTGGATCACACCGGGGAAAAAGTTTTCCAAGCCTAGAAATTGAGCCACGAAGGGGGAAACCGGATGGGAGTAGATATCTTCTGGGGCGCCCGTTTGAACGATGCAGCCTTGGTTCATGACCAGAATACGGTCGGCAATTACGAAGGCTTCTTCTTGGTCGTGGGTTACGTAAATGGCGGTCTGGCGCATTTGGCGCAAGATTTGGCGCATTTCCGCAAGCAGATGTTCACGCAAGGTGCGATCGAGTGCGCCCAGGGGTTCATCCAGCATGAGCAGACGTGGTTGGGGGGCAAGTGAGCGAGCCAAAGCCACGCGCTGTTGTTCACCGCCGGAGAGAGAAGTTACGTCTCGTTTTTCAAATCCACGCAAGTTAATAAGTTCAAGCAAAGTGTTCACTCGGTTATGGATCTGTTCAGGCTGCCAATGCGCCATGCGCAGCCCGAATGCCAAATTCTCGTATACATTCAAGTGCGGGAAAAGAGCGTAGTCTTGGAACATCAATCCAAAATTGCGTTGATGAGGGGGAATGGAAGCCAGATGTTGTTCACCCCAAAATATATTTCCATCGTCCGGCTGTTCTAAACCAGCGATGAGATTGAGCAGCGTGGATTTTCCGCAGCCACTGGGTCCGAGAACAGCGACAGTTTCTCCCTCTGGAAGGTTAAAGGAAACATCCACCAGGGCAGGTGTGCTGGCGAATTTTTTAGATAGATGTGAAATGGTGAGTCCTGTATCCATAAGAATAATCGAATTATATCATAGGGAAGGGGTACTGAAATGCCCATATCGCGATCTTTGAAAAAAGAATAACCTGACAAATCTCTCATTTTTTATATCTCAATCAGTAATTTTATTTAAACAATGTTACACGAACATTAATAATGATGGAAAACGGAAGATATTATGCTAAAATTATATATGTTTTAGGATTTATGATTGTTCTGAAGTATAAGAGATTATATTTTACTGACACGGAATTAAGACATTAAGCTGAATATGTATATCAGGAAATAATTTATCAGTGAATTGTTTTCCATTGCACGTGCAATCTTAAACCATTGTTCATAAAGGAGGAAATAATGAAAGTAAAAACGGATCTGAAAGCTGGTTTTGACGTTGGGGTTACTCATATTGATGCCGGTCCTATATGGAATGACGCAGACGCAGCCTATAAATGCCCGTATGTATGCGAGGCATATGGGCTGGAATCCAACGGAGGCTGGCGCACGACTATCCCAGGTCAAATGTCCGA
This sequence comes from uncultured Anaerolineaceae bacterium, assembly GCA_964524425.1. Classification (GTDB taxonomy): domain Bacteria; phylum Chloroflexota; class Anaerolineae; order Anaerolineales; family DRKV01; genus JBAXBF01. The sequence continues at coordinate 23,827 of CAZGDA010000037.1, forward strand.
ATGTGACTGTGTGTAGGCGCTGCCAGGTGTTTTAAAAGAAAACGCCGTTGCTGTGTTTGTTTTACAAAAAGCCATCCTTGCGAGATGGTTTTTTGTTTTAACTGTATTGAACTGGGATGCTCCTTTCTTTGGTTTAGTTTTTATTTGCTTCGTTGTGTATATCGGCATCTAGTAGCCGAGTCATTGATATTGAAAATATTAAAGAATAAAATCAGGTCTGTGTTAATATTTTATCGTTCAACTGGGTTTTGCTAATGGGTGGGCAGTAGAAAAATTTTTCCTCGATTTTTAGCTTTGATAGATTGGTTGATTTTTTTGATGCTATTGATATAATGAATAAGATAGAATTCATGTCCAATTCAAAGCTTTGTAAGTTTTCTCTCCGATGGTGAAAAATAAGTAAGTAATGAACAATGAATACGAATCGCGATATACCCCGTTCAGAATTTCTGGTCGCACTGTTTTTACTGTTGCTCATTTCCTTCTCAATCGTTATATTTTTATGGTGGGAG
>CAZGDA010000038.1:0-8185 GCA_964524425.1 uncultured Anaerolineaceae bacterium
AGAGCAATTTGCAGCACACCTCCTTCTTCCCCCCGAGGAATACGCCGCCTTTATTCCCACTGGGAGCTATTACAGTTATGATGATGTTCTGTCCTTTGCACAGCGATTGGGAATAGCTCCGGGAATTGTCGTTGGACGGTTGCAGCATGACGGAAAAATTCCCTTGCAAAACTTTAATAAACTAAAGCGGCGCATAGAATGGCGCGATACGATGATCCCAAAGGCTTAACCCTGCCGTTTGTGAAGGTTGTTAGGGTCGTATTATGCCCTATTGCTATATATTTGATAGTGATTTCGTAAAAATCCAGCCATTTGTGAAGGCTGTTAGAGGCGGATTATGTCATTGTGTTTTGAAAAATCAATTTGCATATTTTTCAAGTTGTGATATACTTGAGCGAGTTTAAACCCATATCCTACACGCTTCTCTGACCTGCCGGGGCGTGCCGTGGGTGCGGTGTGTTGTGGTGCGGCGTAGCACCCCAACCGCAAACCGGTGCCGTGCAGGGGTGACGAGAGCGGAAGGTAAACGCAAAAGGAGAATATTTTTTATAATGTCCGTCATTTCCATGAAACTCTTATTGGAAAGCGGGGTTCACTTTGGGCATCGTACCCACAAGTGGGACCCTCACATGAAGCCCTACATCTTCACCGAACGCAATAAAATCCACATCCTCGATTTACAAAAGACAGCCAAAGCCGTAGAAGAAATGTACGCCCTGGTGCGCGACACTGTCGCGGAAGGCGGTATTTTGCTTTTCGTGGGCACCAAACGTCAGTCGCAGGATACGATCCAAGGCGAAGCCATTCGTTGCGGCATGCCTTACGTTACCAACCGTTGGCCCGGTGGAATGCTCACCAACTGGAAAACCATCCAGGGGCGCATCCGCGAGTTGGAGCGCCTGGAACGTATGCGCGACACGGGCGAATTTGAGCGTTTGACGAAAAAAGAAGCCTTGCTCTTGACGCGCAAGATTGACCGTTTAGAGATGCTTTTGGGTGGTATCCGCAGCATAATCAAACTGCCCGACTTGATTTTTGTAGTGGACGTGCGCCGCGAACAAACCGCCATCCACGAGGCGAACCTGTTGAGCATCCCCGTGATTGGCATGGTGGATACCAACTGCGACCCGCGCCCGATTGATTTGGTCATCCCCTCCAACGACGACGCCATTCGCGCTATTAAACTCATCGTGGGCAAGGTTGCAGATGCCGTTCTGGAAGGACAGATGCTGCTAAAGGATAAGGGCGAAGATTTTGCCCAGCTTGAGATGGCTGCCCAGCGCCAGGCTGCCCTGCGCCAGATGGACGAGCCTGAACTCTCGGACGAAGATCTACTCGGTGAAGCAACCCTGCGCAAGCTGGGTGCGATGTCGAGATACAGCGTCGGCGAATTGCATTCTGATGAAGAAGGCGCCGCCGATGATAGCAAAGACGAAGCGCAAGACGAAGAATAAAGGAGCGAGGAAACAACATGGCTGTTACAGCAGAACAGGTGAAACAGTTGCGCGAAGCGACTGGTGTAGGTATTTTGGAATGTCAAAAAGCGCTCAAGGAAACCGACGGCGATTATAACAAAGCCGTGGATTTGCTGCGCGAAAAAGGGCTAGCCAAGGCGGCGAAACGCGCCGACCGGGTGGCGTCTGAAGGTGTGGTGGAATTGTATTCGCACGGCGGCGGTCGCCTGGGCGTGATGGTGGAAGTGAACTGTGAGACGGATTTTGTTGCCCGCTCCGAGTCGTTCCGCGCCTTTGCACACGAAGTCGCCATGCAAATTGCAGCCGCGGCGCCTCTGTACGTCAAGGAAGATGAAATTCCCGAAGCCGAGTTGCAGCACGAGCAGGAAATTGCGCGTGCCCAGGCGCTGGCAGAAGGCAAGCCGGCTGCGATGGTGGATAAAATTGCCGCCGGGCGTCTTGAGAAATACAAAAACGAGGTCTGCCTTTTGCGCCAGCCCTACATTCGCGACGAGAGTCTGACGGTTGAGAAGTTGATGATGGAAAAAGTTGCCGCACTCGGCGAAAATATCGTCATCCGACGCTTTGCACGCTGGGGACTGGGGGAAAGTTCCGAACAAGAATAAGGATTTGGAAAAGCCAACCATGAGGTTGGCTTTTCTTTTTACAAACCAAGCGGCAGGCAGCGCTTTTAGGAAGGAGACAGGATTGTGGAAAAGACGTTAATATACAAACGCATCATGCTAAAGTTGAGCGGTGAATCGCTCTCAAGTGAAAAAGGTTACGGGATTGACGTGGGACGCGCCGAAGACCTGGCGGCGCGGGTTAGCGAGGTGCGTAATTTGGGCGTGGACGTAGGCATTGTCATCGGAGCGGGCAACATCTGGCGCGGCAAGGATGGTCTGGAACATGGCATGGACCGCGCCACAGCAGATTACATGGGCATGATGGGCACGATTATGAACGCTCTGGCGTTGATGGACGCCATGGAGCGTTACGGGCTGGTCGTGCGCGTGCAATCCTCTATGGAAATCCGCCCGGTCGCCGAGCCGTACATCCGCCGCCGCGCCATTCGCCACCTGGAGAAGGGACGCGTGGTCATTTTTGCCGGCGGCACAGGCAACCCCTTCTTTTCCACCGACACCGCCGCCGCCCTGCGCGCCATGGAAATCGGCGCGGACGTGCTCATCAAAGCCACCAAAGTGGACGGTGTGTACGACGCAGACCCCAAACGCAACCCCGACGCCGTGCGCTTTGACAGGTTGACTTACATGGAAACCATCAACCGCCGTCTGGAAGTGATGGACAGCACTGCCATCTCCTTGTGCATGGATAACGACATGCCCATTTTGGTGCTGAACCTGTGGAACAAGGAGGACTTATGCCGCGCTCTGTACGGTGAGCCGGTGGGTACGCTGGTCAGCGGGGAATAATCTGTTACAATAGAAGGTAGAGGAGGGGAAGAAACACAGCAGTTTCACCCCCTTACAGGTGCGGGAATCGTCGTTCCCGTGCTTCTTGTGGTATACAAAGAGCGTTGTCCATGCGCCCGACTTTCTTTCACCACCTCCACCCGCCCACCATACCGGCGCAGCAGGCTCGCTGGCGTTACACGCTGGGTGCCGGGGGAGCGGCGGTTTTTCTCTCTCTCGTGCTGCTGTTGACGGGGGTTTTATTGACGTTTTACTATGTGCCCACCCCGCAGGAAGCCACCCTTTCTTTACAAACGATAACCTTTCACGTCCCTTTGGGCAGAATCGTGCGCTACATCCATTACTGGTCGGCGCAGTTACTGGTGATTCTGGCGGCAGTGCACCTGGGACGCGTCCTGCTCAGCGGAGCGTACACCAAACCGCGCCGTTTTAATTACATCTTGGGATTGTTGTTGTTTGTGCTCATCCTCTTTCTAGATTTCACCGGTTACGTGCTGCGCTGGGATTCAGGCATCCATTGGGCGCTGGTAGTGGGGACGAATTTGCTCAAGAGCGTTCCGTGGCTGGGAGATTGGCTTTACGCCTTTGCGGTGGGCGGCAGCGCGCTTGGGGCAAGCACCTTGCTGCGTTTTTACGCCTGGCACATTTTTGGCTTGACGATTCCTTTTATCTTTGGGGTTGGCTGGCACATCTTCCGCCTGCGCCGCGACGGAGGCATCGCCGTACCGCCCTCCAGCCTGCGCCGCGAGGCGGGGCGCATCAAGCGCAACGAACTGGTGCGCCGCGAGGCGCTGGCGGCGTTGTGGATCTCGACGCTGCTGCTTGTGTTGGCGGTGGTTTTCCCGGCTGCTCTCTCCGCTCCCATTCAGGAAGCGGCTCTGCCAGCCGAAGCCCGCGCCCCCTGGTTTTTTGTGTGGGTGCAGGCGCTTCTGCGCCTGGGAGACCCATTTTGGATGGGGATTGTCGTCCCTTTGGCAGCCCTGCTGGTGCTGGGTTTGATTCCCTTCACACTGCCGCAGGCGCACGCCGAAGAATTGGGACGCTGGTTGCCGCGAAACGCCCGCCCGGCGCAGATCGTCTTTGCTGTGCTCGTTTTGGGTTGGGTTTTATTGACTGTGTGGGACTTCGTCTTTCCATGAATCGCAGTTTCCCCTTCCTCATCGCGGTTCTTTTCCTCGTGGCGGCGTTGCTGCTTGCCTGGTGGGATGAATCGCGCCCGCCAGATTTGCAGCCGCTCACCCCGCGCCTCACGGGGGAAGTGGAATATTGTCTGACCTGCCACGCCGATTTGCCTCAAATCAGTTCATCCCATCCGGTGGAGACGTTTGGCTGTGTGCTGTGTCATGGCGGGGAGCGCCTGGCGCTGGAGGCTGACCTGGCGCACAGCACACTGCGCGGCGGGCGCAACCCATCTGACCTGGCAGTGGTGGAAGCCTCCTGTGGGGGAGAGGATTGCCACAGCGGCGGCGCTGCCGCACGTCGTGATCACATCGCCCGCGTGCGAACCAGCCTGCAAGCGACCTACGCCGGAGCCATCGCACACGTACGCTATACCTTCGGTGCACAATCCGACGCAGACGCGCGCCTGGGCGTTTTCGCCGTGCGCGACGCGGATGCCACCCACGCTGGCAGCCCGGCTTCTTTGGCTGCCTTTGACCCCGCCAGCGAATCGATTCCGGCGCTGAAGACTTTCGCCGAGAACTGCCTGGATTGTCATCTTTCGGCACAACCGCGCCAGGATTCTTCCGCTTTTGCGCGGCTCACCGGCTGCGCCGCCTGCCACACGCCCACCGCCGGAACAGACTTACAGCAACCCGTACACAAACTCACCACCGCCATTCCATACACGCAGTGCAACACCTGCCACAACCGTGGCAATTACAACCTGGTGGACATGCACTTTTACCCCCGCCAGGACGCCCCTGCCGACCGTCTGCACGATTACTACCAACCCATTGCCCAGTTTGTGCGCTGTGAGTGGACGCTGGATTGCGTGGACTGCCACACGCGCACAGAAGCCATGGGAGACGGGGACATACACACCTATCAAAAAGATTTTCAGTACGTACAATGCAGCACCTGTCATGGCACGCTTTCCCAACCGCCGCTCACACGCACGATTGACACCGCCGCCGATTTGGCTGTCTACCTTGCCTTCCTCAACCCCGGCTCTGCCCCCGAAGTGTATCTCAAACCTGGAGATACCATCGTGATAACCCAAAAGGGTGAACCGTTGTGGAACGTGCGCCGCGGCGCGGACGGCGCGTTTGAATTGATTGGGAAAGCCTCCCGGCAGCGCTTTGCTTTGCCCCTGGTGCAAGGCAGTGCCTGCCAACAAAAAGAAGATCAGCAGGAGTCACGCTACTGCCACTCCTGCCATGCAGTTCAGCGTTGAGGAGACCTGGCGATGAAAACGAAGGAAATATCCCGCCGCGACCTGCTGCGCTTGATTTGGAGAGGGTTGCTATATCTGTGCGCTGCGCTGGGGCTGGCGGCGCTGGCACGCTTCCTCGGATATCAGCCGCCCGCACCGCCTCCCGTCGAAATTCCGTTAGGGAATGCGCGGGACTACCCAGCCGGTTCGCGCACCTACATCCCGCCCGCCCAGGCTGTTCTCGTCCACGCTGCGCAAGGTTTTTTGGCTTACGACTTGATTTGCACGCATCTCGGCTGCGTGGTGAAAATGGAAGGGGACGAGTTTCACTGCCCCTGTCATGGTTCGCGTTTTGCTGCGGATGGCAGCGTGTTGCGCGGTCCGGCGTTGAAGGCGCTGCGTGTGCTGCCCGTCAACCAAAAGCCGGACGGTTCGCTCGTTTTGTTGCGCGGCGGGTGAGGAATCGTTTACCGTTCGGTGCTCTCATCGGGTATAATTAGGCATTGACAATCAGCAAAACAAAGCCATCGGCTTTGCGGATGAAAAATGAATACTCGGAAAAACGCGCCGAAATTGAACAATTTCGCGCTCTGTGCATGGTATAGCCGAAACAAACGCAACACAATCGTTTCATAAACGCAATCATTCTTTCATGGAGGGTATTATGACAACAAACACACCTTACGGTTCCTGGAAGTCTCCCATCACGTCCGATTTCATCGTTGCCGGGACAATTGGCTTGGAGCAAATTGCCCTGGACGGTGCGGACGTTTACTGGATTGAAACGCGCCCTTCTGAACAGGGGCGCTACGTGGTGATGTGCCAGCCAGCCAGTGGAGATGCGCGCGAGGTTACGCCGCCAGATTTCAGCGCCCGCACGCGCGCCCACGAATACGGCGGCGGCGCCTTTCTGGTCAGCGGAGGTGTGCTTTATTTCTCCAATTTCAGCGACCAGCGCGTCTATTGTTTGCCAGCCGGGCAGGCGGCTTATCCGCTTACCCCCTTGCGCAAGACGGGCGAGTGGCGTTACGCTGATTATATTTTCGATCGCCCGCACCAACGTCTTATCTGCGTGCGCGAGGAGCACGACGGAAGCGGGGCAGTGCACAACACCATTGTGGCGCTTCCTCTGGCGCAAGGCGCTGAAACGCTTTCTGGGGGCAAAGTGCTCGTGAGCGGCAACGACTTTTACGCCTCACCTGCCCTCAGCCCGGACGGTAAAAGCCTGGCGTGGCTGACCTGGAATCACCCCAACATGCCCTGGGATGGCACCCAGCTTTGGATTGGAGACGTGGACAGCAGAGGTGAACTTAGCCACCTGCGTTGTGTGGCGGGTGGCGCGGGAGAAGAGTCCATCTTCCAGCCGGAGTGGTCGCCGGATGGCAGGCTGTATTTCGTCTCCGACCGCAGCGGCTGGTGGAGCCTTTATCGTTTGACGGCGGATGACGAAGCCGAGGCGTTGCTGCAAATGCCGCCCGGCTCGGAACTGGAAATGGGACGCCCGCAGTGGGTGTTCCGCATGGCGACGTACGCCTTCCTTTCGGCGCGGCGTATCGCCTGCGCCTTTGTACGGCACGGCGTCTGGCATTTAGGCTGGATAGACGTGCGCCTGGGACGGCTGCACGAACTCAAGACGCCCTACGCCGACATCCGCGAATTGCGCGTGGACGCCCAGAAAGAAGCCGTCTATCTTATTGGTGGGTCGCCCATCGAGCCGCTCGCCCTGCGCCGCCTGGATTTTGGCACCTCCAGCAGCACAGACGAAGCCGCGCATCGCGTGGCGCTGCTGCGCCAGTCGGCAAATTTACACGTGGATGAGGGCTACCTTTCCTCACCCCAAGAGGTCGAATTCCCCACCGCAGGGGGAAAAACCGCTTTTGGGTTTTTCTACCGTCCCAAAAACAAGGATTATAGCGCCCCCGCTGCGGAAAAGCCGCCTCTGCTTGTCTTTAGTCACGGCGGACCGACAGGCATGGCGAGCATCGGCATGAATCTGAACGTTCAGTATTGGACCAGCCGTGGTTTTGCCGTTCTGGACGTGAATTACGGCGGCAGCGCCGGTTACGGGCGCGCTTACCGCCAGCGCCTGAACGGAAAGTGGGGCGTTGTGGACGTGGACGACTGCACCAACGCGGCGTTGTATCTGGTGCAGCAGGGTGAGGTAGACGGCAGCCGCCTTGCCATTCGCGGCGGCAGCGCCGGCGGTTACACAACCCTGGCGGCGCTTACCTTTCGAGACGTGTTTAAAGCCGGGGCGAGCTACTACGGCGTATCGGACCTGGAGGCGCTGGCGCAGGACACGCACAAGTTCGAGTCGCGTTACCTGGATAACCTGGTCGGCGCTTACCCGGCTGCCAAAGACTTGTACCGCGCCCGCTCGCCGATTCACTTTACCCAGAACCTTTCCTGCCCGGTGATTTTCTTCCAGGGGCTGGACGATAAGGTCGTGCCCCCCAACCAAGCAGAGATGATGGTGGAGGCGTTGCGCGCCAAAAAGCTGCCCGTGGCTTTTCTTACCTTTGAGGGAGAGGGGCACGGTTTCCGCCGCGCCGAAAACATCAAGCGCGCTTTGGATGCGGAACTGTATTTCTATTCGCGCATCTTCGGCTTCAAACTGGCAGAGCCGCTGCAACCAGTGGAGATTGAGAATTTCGGCTCGGCGTGAGACAGTTTTTCTGTTTTTGCAGAGCGGGAAGGCGGCAGTCTGCCTGTAGAAGATGGAATATCCCATCCTAAAATTCCGGCGGAAACGACAAACCCGTATCGGGATAAATTGCGTAGCGCGAAATTAACTTCGCGCTTCCGCGTGAGAGAGGAACAACACACGCGGAGGCGCGGAGGACGCGGTTAAGAGAAAAAAGGGAGAAACCTCTGCGTCTCCGCGTGAGAGAGGAACAACACACGCGGAGGCGCGGAGGACGCGG
>CAZGDA010000038.1:8285-23687 GCA_964524425.1 uncultured Anaerolineaceae bacterium
GGAGGCGCGGAGGACGCGGAGTTATGAGAAAAAAAGGGAGAAACCTCTGCGTCTCTGCGCGAAACGCGATCAACCACGCGGAGGCGCGGAGGACGCGGAAGTTATAAGATCATATAGATTGGCATAGGGTGAGCACACAACCCGTTTTTTCTGTTCTCATCGTAAAAAAGCATACCTCAATACCAAAGACTGCACAGAGGAGCCGCATGAAGATTTACGTAAATGGCAAAGAATTGGGAGAGATTGATGATTTTTTCTTGTACAGCGAAGGAAGATATTTCAATAAATTATACGGCATAGATATTCTCACCAACAAGCACCTCTCCATTAATCCTGTGTATAAGACGTTGCTTAAATTTAACATTCAACCAGGATTATTCGTTATTAAAACGCCTTGGTTAGCTTTGGCGTTCATGGAGAGGTATCCCTTTATTTTTCTGGAAAAACCATCCGGTGAGGAACTGAAGAGCTGAACTCGTAGTCTCCAGAGACCTGGCGGGTTTGCGGAAGCCTGTCCGATGTGTGTTTTTTCTATACATCCGTCTAGCTTTTTTCATACATTAAGCTAGTACAAATCCTGTTGTCAAAATGATATAATGCTTGCGGTAATCATCTTATTTCATCAAGACAAAGGAGAAACATTTTTCCATGGCGAGTCAATATTTATTTTACCTGGGCATTCTTTTCAGCGGTTGTACGATTGCAATTCTTGCGGTGGGAGCCGTATACCGGCGCGGCGTGGCTATGCGCGTAACGCTTTACATTTGCGCTATTGCTGCAATGGCTGGCATTATTTCATTTTTCTTGGGCAGGGAAGGGATCACCCTTACCAGGGCGGTGATTGTCCTGGCGCTGGCTATGCCGGTGCTGGTTACGCTGCTGGTGTTGATGTTCAGACAGATCATCAACCCGCTGCGCGAAATGGCAGACGCAGCCGAGCAGCTAGCGCGCGGCGACCTGGAGCAAAAAATAACCTGGAAAGGCAAGAACGAAATCGGGGTCATGGCGGAATCGTTCCGCAAGATGATCGCTTACTTTCGCAATCTTTCCGTTATTGCCGATGACATGGCATCCGGCAACCTGACTCACCAGATCTCCTTGCTCTCTGAACAAGACATGCTGGGGAAATCCCTCGTGAATATGCTAAACGGTTTGCGCGACATGACGGGCGAATTGGTTTCCCTGGCGGCAAACCTGGACGATTCTTCTACGCAACTGGCGGCGGTTTGCACGCAAGCCGGGCAAGCCACCAGCCAGATCGCCGTTTCCATTCAGGAGGTGGCGCATGGCGTCAGCCAACAAACGGAAGACGCCGCCAGGACGTCTGCGGCAGTGGAACACTGGACGAGCGCCATCTCCGAGCTTGCCAGGGGAGCGCAGCAACAATCTGACGCCATCACGCAGGTGAATGAAGTAGTGGGGGCAATGTCGCAATGCGTGAGTAAAGTACACGCTGGCGCCGGGCAGCAAGTAGAGACGGTTTCCCAGAACCGCCAAGCCCTTGAACAGATGACTCACACGTTGAACGAGATACGCGGCAACGCCGGCGAGCAAGCCAGCCAGATGGGGCAGGCTGCGCGTGCCGGGCAGGCAATGGATGAGGCGTTTAAGCGCGTCACCCTGGCTTCTCAACAGGTGGCGGATGACACGCGCCAGGCAGCTGACGTCGCTGCACAAGGCACGGATGTGGTTGCCCGCACCGCCATGAGCATGGAGCAGGTGCGCAGCGCCACGCAGGCGCTTGCCCAGCGCGTGGCGGAGCTGGGGCAGTATTCCAGCCAGATCGGGGTTATCGTGGATACGATCGAAGACATCGCCAGCCAGACCAATTTACTCGCCCTGAACGCGGCAATTGAAGCCGCGCGGGCAGGCGAGCACGGCAGGGGCTTTGCCGTTGTGGCGGACGAAGTGCGCAAACTGGCTGAGAAATCCTCCTCCGCCACAGGGGAGATCAGCCAGATTATCAAACAAGTGCAAACGGGGACCAAAGATGCCACACAAGCCATGCAACACGCCGGAGATGACGTGGCTTCCGCTGCCGAAGCCACCCAGCAGGCACATTCCGCCTTCGATGCGATTCTGCAAAGGACAACGGCATCCGTCGAGCGCGTCGGCGCCATTCGCCAGGCAATTCAAGACATGCAGACAGCCCGCGACGCCCTGGAAACTTCCACGCAGGCGGCGCGTGAAATTTCCGAAAGCAACCAGGGTTTGACAGATGCAGTTGCCGGTCTGAATGAGCGCGTCAGCACATACCTCAACGAAGTCAACCGCATTGCTGAGGAGAATCTGACCGCCGCGCAGGATATGGCGCGCCTGAATGATACCATCATCGCCCGTTTAGACAATGTCTCGACCGTTGTGGAAGAAAACAGCGCGGCTGCTGAGGAGATGGACGCTGGCTCTGCGGATATTGCGCGCATGGTGGAAAATATCGCCAGCGTTAGCGAGGAAAACAGCGCTGCCACGCAACAGGTTTCCGCTTCTGTAGAGGAAATGAACGCCCAGGTGGAGGACGTCAGCCGTTCCGCGGCGAAGATGGAAGAAATGTCTGCCGGTTTGCAAAGACTGATGGCGCGCTTTAAGCTTTAGCCGCACCGCGCAATGAAGCACCTCAGCGGAGTGGTATGCCTGGCTGGGGGTGTACTGCCCGACGCACCGCTGCATTCCTGACGCGGTTTTAAACCTTGAGCAGGGGCGGATCCATCTTCTTGAGTAAAATGCGCTCGATGCGCCTCCCGTCCATTTTTAAAACGTCCAGGCGTAATCCGGCGCTCTCAACGCTTTCTCCTGCGCTGGGAATGTGCCCCAGCTTGCCCAACACGTATCCGGCGATGGTGTCGTAGTTTTCGTCGGATAATTCCAGGTCAAGCTCTTTGTTCACTTCTTCAATCAACGCCATCCCGTCTATTTGAAAGCTGCCGTCTGGCATACGCTGCATCTCCGGCAGGTCGCTATCAAAGGGGTCGCTCACCTCGCCGACGATTTCTTCGAGCAGGTCTTCCAGCGTTACCAGACCGGCGGTGCCGCCGAATTCGTCCAGCACGATGGCAATGTGCTGGCGTTTCGTGCGAAACTCGCGCAGCAAAGCCGGAACGGGGATGGAATCTGGCACGAAGAGCGCCTCGCGCGCCAGATCGCGCGCGGTCAGATTTCTGGGCTGCTCGCCGTGAATGTAATGCAGCATGTCTTTGACGTGTAAAATGCCAATTACCTGGTCTAAATCGTCTTCGTAAACCGGGTATTTGGTGTAGGGGTTGGTTGAAATGAGGGTGAGGATTTCATCCAGGGACGTGTCCGCTTCAATGGCAACAAACTCGGTGCGCGGCATGCTGACCTGGCGCACCACCAGTTCGCTGAGGTCGAAGATAGCGTCCAGCATTTCACGCTCCGGCTTTTCGATGACGCCGGTTTCCTCCGATTCATCCAGCATGAGTTTTAGTTCGCTCACTGTCAGGGATAAGGAGTGCGGTGGGATTGTTTTCACTCCCAGCAAAACCAGGGCGTGGCGCGTCAGCCAGTCTAGAATATCCACAAACCACTTGAATAAACCGGAAAATGTCTGCATGGGACGCGCGAACGCCAGCGCCACCTTTTCGGGGGCGTAGAGCGTGGCGACTTTTGGCACTTGTTCGCCCAACACAACGTGCAGACTGGTAACGATGATCAAAGCCAGCACCAGCGGCAGCCCTTTCAACACAGGTGTAAGCCAGGTGTAGGCAATTGGCGTGAGGGTTTGGAAATAGGGAGCCAGCAATTGTTCAAACGTGTTTTCGCCGATTGCACCCAGCGCCAGGCTGACCATGGTTATTCCCAGTTGCGAGGCGGCGATCAGGCGGTCGCGGGTGGTGTGGTCTTCCAGCCAGCCTTTGACGAGTACAGCCGCCTGGTTGCCCTCTTCCGCCAGGCTGAAGATGCGCGCCCGCCGCGAGGACACCGCAGCAAACTCCACTGCCACGAAGAAGGCGTTTAACCCTATAAGCAGGATGATGAGCAGGACGTTGCCAAACATACGTCAAGAAGAGGGGCGGGTGAACACAGCCGCGCCGTATCCCACCACCTGTGCATAATCGCCGGTTATATCCCCGGACGTTGCGTAGCGCAGCACCACGGCGCGGTCGGCGCCCAGTTGACGCGCAGCCCACATCACCGCCGCCAGCGCGCCGCTGCCGCAGGCGAAAGCGGCGCCTTCTTCTTCGGCTTGCAGCACAGCCTGTGGGTCAAACGCAGCCACGCGGCGCAGCATCTCGTTGTCCAGTTTTTCGGCGGTATTGCGTTGGTAGAAATGTGACAGGTCAGTGCTTGCCACCAGCAGTGCCTTGCGGTTTTTGACCACCTTGGCGATGGCTGCCCCCAGGCTGCGGATGACGCTGCCGCTGCCGCTGCGCACCATCACCGGCAGCAGGCGAAAAGTGCCCGTCAAGGCTCGCTGCAAGAAGGGAATCTCGATTTCCAGCGAGTGTTCGGGGTCTTGCGCCACGGGGGTCAACCCCCAACCGTGCTCCTGTTGCAAATGGCTTTCCAGGGCGGCGAGGGCTTCTGCATCCACAGCCACCTCACCCAAAGGGGTGGCGTAGGCGCGGTGCAGGCTGGTTAACAGGGTGTAAGGGTAAGGGTGGTGCATGGGTGAGACGACGACCACCACCTCTGGGCTGCTGCCGCGCACAGCCGCGAAGGCATACCCCGCCACGGCGCCCGAATAGACGTGCCCGGCGTGGGGCGCCATCACGGCGATAACTTCGCCGGGCAGGCTTGGCAGCCTGGCTGCGGCGATGTAAGCGTCCACGCTGGCTGCCAATTCCTGCGGGCTGCCCGGGTACCATCTTCCGGCGATGGGGGAGGGACGCACGGTTTTGGTCTGATTCATAGCTTCATCTCCTCGTAGAATCAGTGAATATCTCTGCTCTTTAGTATCATTTTAGCACACAACGCCGTTTTTTCTGCACCCTCCCGGGCTGGTTTCGGCTTTCGTTTTGCGCTCGTCTCCCGCGCGATGCACAGAAATCTTTACTGTGTTTGCGTCGCGCTCACGTCCATTTGATGGAACGTGTCTCCCTGGGGGATGACCAGCGTGAAATGTTCCAGCGCATCCATGCTGATCTCTGCCTTGTCCACACGGCAATCCAGCACGTGACCGCCGTGCTGTTTATCGTCGGAGATGAAGTGCAGATGATAACCCGGCACGCCGACGTTGACGAGGTATTTGGGCATCCAGTAGCCCACCAGCGTGCCAGGCATGTTCTCGTGCTCAAACACAGTCTGCTGCTGGATGGCGTCTGCCAGGGTAGGGAATGGTTCGTTTTGGCGCGGCACGCTGCGTACCTTGATGTAAGGAAACACCGCCTTGACCTTGATGGCGTAAAGGTTGTTGGGCTTGGTGAGGAATTGGTCTAACTGCGCTTGTAATTCGGCGTAGTTTTTGGCGGGGTTTTTCAATGTCACGCTGCGCTCTGCCTCGAAGAAATGCACGTCTGCGAAGGGCGCTTCCATGTCGTCTGTGGCGGGGGATACCTTTCCGTCTGCCTTGACCTGGTAGAACACGCCGTCCAGGGCGACCATCTCCCCGTCCAGTCCGTCAAACGTGCCGATGCCGAAATCGCCCAGCTGTTTCAAGCGGGCGTAGGGCACGTCCCCGTCGAACAAACCCATTTGCAGGGCGTTGAAGGTGGAAACCTGCGCCAGGGTGGAGCGGCTGGCGTTGGAGGGCGCGCAGGCGCCCAGGGCAATAACCGCCGCCAGCAAAAACAGCCCGCCCAGCCAGGAAAAAGACGGTTTGGTGGATGTACGTGTGTTCATGGGTGATTTTCTCCGCAGTGATGGATTTGCGCCGTGCGCCCTGTAATTGTATCACCAAACGGGGGTGGGGGAGAGGGTTTTTATCGGCAAATGCAGTATCGGCGCTCTCTTACAAGGAAAGACTTGATGCTAAGTGGAAGGCGCAGAGGGTGATCTCCTTACGGAAATTGCGTATGCTTTGAAATTCAGCACAATGAAAATTATCAAATGATTGTTTACTTGACATATATCTATCAATTGATATAATTAAATTAACATACATCCCCGAAGACTCGCCAAGGAATGAGATGAGTGATCTGTCCGAGAATGCGTTGCGTACCCAGATTCTGTGTTTCTTAAGAGATTTCAAAGATTTAATCGGGGAGGGCAAGTATTTCGTTACCGAGCGAAAGAAAAATCAGGACGCCTTGATCTATTATGGTATTACCGCCAGACAACGCGAGGACGTAATTCTGGCATTGACCCTTGCCGATTATAGTTCTGGTCCTCACAAAGACACCTACAAACCGGGTGCTTACTGGATTTTTGGAACGACCGTCGAAGAAAAGGAAGTGTATATAAAGATAAAAATATTTACAGACGATTTTGGGAACGATCGCGGGGTTTGTTTTTCATTTCACCCGCCAGAACGTAAAATGGATTTCCCGTTTCGTCAACCATAATAATCAGCGCAACGACAGGCGAATGAAAGGAGTTTGAAATGTTTACGCGGGGATTTTGCCCGAATTGTGAAAAAGAAGCGGACTTGGTGTTTGTGCACAAAGAAGAGGGATTCAACGTGCGTGGTGAACTTATCACGGCACCTGTAGAATGTTATCATTGCCAGGCATGCGGCGAAGACTTTGAAACAGGTGAACAAACACGCGATCCACTAGAAATCGTATATAGGGAATACCGTAAAAGAAAGGGCTTACTTCAACCGGAAGAAATGAAAGCCTTTCGAAAATCTTTAAGGCTTACGCAAAAGGAGATGAGCGAGGTGTTGGGTATTGGCGTTGCCACGTTGAATCGCTACGAAAACGGAGCCTTGCAGTCCGACGCCCACGACCAGGTTATTCGCTTACTCATGGACGCGAGAAACAGGGCGAAACTTGCCAACGATGCCTCGCGTAGTTTGTCCGCAGAAATTCGGGTAAAAATCCTGAAGGAATCCATTCCAGAAAGCGAGGGAGCCGGCGATCTTCTGGAAGGTGCGGTCATGTTGTACGGTTCTTACCGCGCGGATATATACAGCGGTTACCGTAGATTTGACGTGAATAGATTTTTTCAAGTGGTAAAGTTCCTGTGTAACAGGGCTGCTGTGGTGAAGACAAAGTTGATGAAGCTCTGTTTTTACGTTGATTTCAAACATTTTAAAGAGAACGGCATTTCTATCACCGGCGCGCATTACGCCCACGCCACGCACGGTCCCGTTCCAGACCAATTCGAGACGTGGTTGACGGCGATGCACGCCTGGAAAAATGAAATCCAGATGGAAGAAAGGATGTATGGGGAATACGTTGGTGAAGCATACAGCAGCAGTGACGTTGACCTGTCTGTCTTCTCCCTATCCGAAATCGCGGCTTTGAATTACGTGCGGGATTATTTCCAACCCTTCTCTGCCACGAAGATGCGCAAATTTTCCCACACCGAAGAGGGATACACAGCCACGCGCGATGGTCAACTTATTTCTTACGAATATGCCCAGGGGTTACAGATATAGAGTGCATTGAAAAATTCCCAATTTTCCGAGGAATTGCAGGTTGGATTGAGGGCATGAAGAGCAGTTGTCTCGTGGGGAATGGCGCGCCCTCAACCCAATGATATCTTCAGCGATGTTTTTGTTGATTGCACCCATGGGTTGGGTTTTGCTTAGAGACGAAAGGAGGAGGCGCGGAACGAGACGCTCAACCCAACCTACGACTCACAGGTCGAATCGAAGCGAAACCCAACCCGTTGCAAGATCATCGGCTGGGTTGTGAAAACCCTACCCTTCCGCACCCTCCTCCCCAAGCCGGCGCCGCAAACGTGGTATAATAACGGCGAATACAAGAAAACACACCTCGCCCACCGGTGCATTCCGGGCGGGCAAGAGAGTTCAAAACCATCAAGGAGCTTGGTGAATCAACATGGATATCAAGGGCGTTATTTTCGACCTGGACGGCACGCTGGGCGATACTTTTCCGGTCATCTTCCCCGCTTACCGTCTGGCGCTCGAAAAATACCTGGGACGCATTTACAGCGACGATGAAATTATGGCGATGTTTGGACCCACGGAAGAGGGGATCATCCGCAGCCTGGTGCCAGCGCACTGGCAGGACTGCCTGCACGACTACATGACGGAATACCGCCGTCTCAGCCCCATTGCCACTCTGCATTTTGAGGGCATCGAGGAGGCGCTCAAGGAACTGCGCCGGCGTAACGTGCTCATGGGCATTGTAACCGGCAAGAGCCTCGCCGGTGCGCTCATCTCCCTGGCAGACCTGGGATTTGGCGAATATTTCGACGCCGTGGAGGGCGGCTCGATCGAGGGCGTCATTAAACCGGAGTGCATGCGCCGTATTTTGCAGCGCTGGAACATGCCGCCGCAGCACGCCGCCTACGTGGGCGACGCCACAACCGATATGCTCAACGCCCGCGAAGTGGGCGTGCTTCCGCTGGCGGCTGCCTGGTGTGAAAAAGCCGACCTGGCGGGGTTGCGCGCCACCTCTCCGGCGCAAATCTTCCCCCACGCCAGCGACTTCCTGCGCTGGATCGAAGCCAACGTTGCCCGCAAGAACGGGCGTCACGCCTGAAGCGCGCCGCTTTTGGGCAGCCCAGGGGATGTGATATAATGGGTGTGGCAGAAGATAATTGGGACGTTTTGCAATGATCCTTCTGGATAAAGGTTGATACTTGGGGATATTAACTTTGTTGTGTAGAATATGTCTGAGGTAAGATGAGATGGATACCGCCCAATTGATCTCTCAAATGGCAGAGCGGATTGTGCACGATTTTCACCCTTTGCAAATCATCCTCTTTGGGTCGCAAAGCAGAGGGGAGAGCAACCGGCACAGCGACGTTGATTTGTTGGTTGTTTTTTCTCAAGTCACTGATAAGAGACAATCCGCAATTCAAATCCGCCGTGCACTGGCAGATTTTCCTGTCGCAAAAGATATCCTTGTTACAACGCCCGCCGAGATTTCACGCGCAGGCAAGGTCATTGGTACAACACTTCATACGGCATTAAGTGAAGGTACTGTATTATATGATCGAAAATGAAATATTGCAGGAAACAAAACGATGGTTACGTTACGCCCATGAAGACCTTGTCGGCGCTGAAGAAATGCTTAAGTCAGGTCTTATCATTCCAAGACATATTTGTTGGTTAGCTCAACAAGCAGCCGAAAAGACAATCAAAGCCGCCCTTATCTGTCTGCAAATCAATTTCCCCTGGAGGCATGACTTAGATGCTTTAAGAAATTTATTGCCAGATAATTGGCAATTAAAACGACAACATCAAGATCTTGCAATCCTTAGTGAGTGGGCAGTAGAGGCGCGTTATCCTGGGGATTGGATGGATGCTACCAAAATGGATGCTGATCAGGCAGTCAAACAGGCACGCGCAATATGGGAAACGGCGAAAATGGATTTCCAAAAACGTGGCATAGACGTAGAATCTGGATCGAAATAAAATGAACGCTGAGGGACAATTCAAAAACATTGGCTACGTCGTCGGCGGAGGGCTGAAGGAAAACCTGCGCGTGCGCCTGACCGTGCCATCTCGGGACGTGCAGGAAGGCGCTTTCGTAGTCATTGAGAGTGGACGGGCGACACCCAGCGACACGCAGTGGCTTTTTTACGGTCTGGTAACCGACCTGAGCCTGGGCGCCACCGACCCGCGCTTTGCCGACGAGCAGAGTGAGATGCGCCTGCCCGCCCTTCTGGCGGCGCAGTTGCACGGGCAAACTCTCTTCACCAACCTGGAAGTGCTGCCCGCCCTGATGCTGGAATCCGGTCCGTCCACCGAGACGCCGGAATATACCCAATGGCTGGAGCAGGTGGAAGCCGGCGAACGGCAAAGCGCACGCCCAATGCCAGTGAAAACCGTGCCGCCGCATCATTCCGTCGTGCGCATGGCTACGCAGGGGGACATTAGCGAAATCTTCGGCGCGCCGGGCAAGGACGCCAATTACGTCATCGGCTACACGCGCGAGCAGGGGCACCCGGTCTGCCTGGATTTAAAGCGTTTCGTGCAGCGCTCGGCGGGTATCTTTGGCGCCACCGGTACGGGCAAATCCTTCCTCACCCGCATCATGCTGGCTGGGTTGATCCAGCACGACGTCGCCTCGGTGCTGGTCTTTGACATGCACAGCGAATACGGCTACGACGACACCTCGTCCGATACGGGCAAGACCGTCGCCGGGCTGCGCACGAAATTTCCTACCCGCGTGCGCGTGGTCGGCTTGGGCAAAGGGGAGAGCGCCCTCATCCGCGGTAAAACGCCCGATTTCAACCTGGAAATTGCCATGGCAGACATCCTGCCGCAAGACGTCGAATTGCTTGCCGGTGAACTCGACCTGAAAGAGACCACCCCCACCACCCTGGATGCGCTCGTCTCCACGTTTGGACGCCAGGAGTGGCTGAAGAAATTTCGCGAGATGAAAGTGGGCACGACTATCGAAGATGACAACGGCAGAAAAACCCCCGCCCCAGACAGCGTGGCGTTTTGGGCAAACCGCGCCGGGGTAAACGTGATGGCAGCCGAGGGCTTGCACAACAAACTGCGCCGTGTTTTCAACCTTCCCTACCTGGTGGAAAAACCTGCCGCCGACGCCCTGGAGAAAATCATCCAGGCGCTGGAAGGCGGACAGCACGTTATCCTCTCCTTTGGTGATCACGGCAAAGACCTGGACTACCTGTTGGTAACCAACCTGCTCACACGCCGCATCCGCGAGGGTTGGGAAAAGACCACCAACGCCTTCCGCAGCGGCAAAGGCGCCGAACCGCGTCCGCTGGTGATCGTCGTCGAAGAGGCGCACAAACTGCTCAACCGCGAGATGGCAGCCCAGACCATCTTCAGCACCATCGCCCGTGAGCTGCGCAAATACTACGTTACCCTGCTGGTGATTGACCAGCGCCCCTCGCAAATTTACGATGAAGTCATGTCGCAGCTGGGCACGCGCATCTCTGGCAAGCTCGGCGACGAGGAGGACATCCGCGCTGTGCTTTCCGGGCAGGCGGGCAAAGAGGCGCTGCGCGGCACGCTTTCGCACCTGCAAGACAAGGAAGAAGTGCTGCTGCTTGGTTGGGGCGTGCCCATGCCGCTGCCGGTCAAATCCCGCCGCTACGACGAGCAATTCTGGAACGAACTCTTGGGCAAAGACGGGGAAAGACGCAGCGCCGGGCAGAGCATCCACGAACTGGGTTATTGAGAATCAATCCAATGAAACTGGCAACGCTTTGCTACATCAAACAAAACGGAAAAACGTTGATGATTCATCGCGTCAAGAAGGCGGGAGACATCAACGCCAACAAGTGGAACGGGCTGGGC
Organism: uncultured Anaerolineaceae bacterium; assembly: GCA_964524425.1. GTDB lineage: Bacteria > Chloroflexota > Anaerolineae > Anaerolineales > DRKV01 > JBAXBF01. The sequence continues at coordinate 19,594 of CAZGDA010000038.1, forward strand.
GGCAAATTTGAGCTGGGGGAAACGCCGGAAGACTGCGTGCGCCGTGAAGTGCTGGAAGAATCGGGCTTAAGCATTTCCGCCCCGGCGCTGAAAGGTTTCATCACCTTCCCCGGTTTTGCGCACGACGAAGACTGGTATGTGTTTGTCTTCACCGCCCACACCTTCAGTGGGGAGTTGATCGACTCGGCGGAAGGGGTTTTGCGTTGGGTGGATGACACCGAGGTCTTGCGCCTCAATCTGTGGGAGGGCGATCGCATCTTCCTGCCCTGGCTGGAGGAGGGGCGTTTCTTCTCGGCGCGCTTCGTTTACAAAGACGGTAAACTGGCTGCCCACGACGTCATTTTTTATCCTTGAAATGGACAAGTCAAGTCCAAAATCGGAAAGATAGCCTGTCTTCCTTCCAGTTCTGTGATACAATCAAAAATGGCAGAGCCGTGTACCTGATATGGTCAGGCGCTGGCAGGAGAGGGAATGCAAGAGCAGACTCCGGTCTCACCCGTTAATTTCAGCGCCATAGAACACGCCATTTTACGGGATTTGGTGAATCAAATCCCGGATTTGGTTTTTGCCAAGGATAGAAAGTGCCGCTTTGTCTATCACAACATCGTCTGCGCCCAAAACCTGACTGGCGACCCCAGCGCAGACCTGACCGGCACGACCGACTTCGATTATTTCCCTCACGAACTGGCTGCCCAATTCTACGCTGAAGAACAAGACATCATCCGCACAGGTCAATCCATCTTTCACCGCGAACAAAAAAGTGTCAACGCCGCCGGAGAGGTGAAGTGGTCTTTGGTTTCCAAATTGCCCTGGCACAGCGAAGGCGGTAAGGTGATCGGCATTATCGGTATATATCGCGACATCACCAAGCGCAAGAACGCTGAAGAGACGCTGGCGCAGCGCAACCGTGAAATGGAATTGGTCTACGAAGCCGGACGCCTCATCAGCCGCTCACTGGACGTCAACACCGTCTATGACACCTTGTATCAATTGGTGGTGAACATAATGGAGTGCGATAGTTTGATCGTCTCCTCCTTTTCCGCAGAAGAACAACTCATCCGCGCCGAATATGTGCGCATACAAGACACTCGCCTGGATACACGCGAATTTCCGCCCATCCCTCTAGAGCCGGAAGGGCACGGCACACAAAGCCTGGCGATTCGCAACGGCAAATCTTTGCTGATTGGCAATTTCCTCGAGCAGTTGCGCAATACGCAGACGAACTACAATTTCGACGAGAACGGCTTGTTTGATGGGGAAGTGAAAGAAGATGAAGAAGACAGATCGCGCTCCGTTCTGGTTGTGCCTATGCTGCTGGAAAGCCGCGTGATCGGGGTCATCCAGGTATTCAGCAACCGTTTTAACGCATATACGCATGAACACCTGCGCATGTTGGAAGCGTTGGCTGCTCAAGTGGCAGTCGCTAGCACGAACGCCATGTTATATAAAAAAGCGCAGGCTGAAATTGCCGAGCGCCGGCAGGCAGAACAAGCCATGCGCGCCCTGGCGGAAGAAAACGCCCGCCTGGCAGACGCGCGATCCAACTTGCTGCAAGAAGTTAACCATCGGGTTAAAAATAACCTCACCTCCATTCTGGGGCTGCTGGAAATGGAAATCAACCGTCCGGCAGCAGAGCGCAGCGACGTGCCCGCTCTGCTGCGCACGATCCAAGAACGCATCCTGGGAATGGCATACGTCCACAATCTGTTGTCATCTGTGCAATGGACGCCATTAAGGATGAAAGATTTGGTTACCCACATCATTACTGCTGTATTAAATAACGCCTCTCTGCGCGAAAAAATCAAATTGTCCGTGAACGTGATTCCGGAGGACATCCAGATTGTGCCGCGCCAAGCCACTGCCCTGGCTCTGATCATTAACGAATTGAGCATGAACAGCGTCAAACACGCCTTCGCTGGCAAAAAGCAGGGAAATATCGCAGTGAACGTAACGATTAATGGACGGGAAGAACCGTCCGTAGTAACCCTGACGTATCAAGATGATGGCGGCGGATTTCCGCAGACCGTGCTGGAAGGTGTGCGCAAAAGTGTGGGCATGGATATCATTCACTTGAGCGTCCAAAGCCCGTTAGGTGGTAAAATTCGTTTTGAGAACGACGGCGGCGCAAAAGCCATATTACAATTCAGGCTTGCTGCGGCTGTTCGTGCTCAAGATAAACAATAGTGCGTTATGAGCCAAAACAAAGCCGTGTCCGTTCTGTTGGTGGAAGATGAACTCCTGGCGAGTAAAATGGTTTGCGCGCAAATTTCACGCCTGGGGTACGAGGTAGTCGGCTGCGCCAGCAACGCGAATGAAGCGCTGGAGATGATTCGGCAAAGCGACCCCGCATTGATTTTGATGGATTTGCAGATGATTGACCCGCAGACGGGAGAAGAAGACCCGCGCGCTGGCATTCGCGCCACCCAAGCCATCTTGCGGCTTTCCCCCAAGCCGGTGGTAATCATCACCGCCTACGAGACGGAAGAATTGCTCCAGGAAGCCTCGGAAGCCGGAGCAGTCGGGTATCTCGTCAAACCGGTCAACGACAACGAACTGAATCGCGCCATTTCTATTGCCCTGGCGCGCTTCAGTGATTTTATACAATTACGCTTCTTGAACGAGAAACTGGCGCAGATAAACGCTGAAATGGAAGAGGAGATAAACGAGCGGCGCAAAGCCGAGCAGGCGGAAAGAGAGCAGCGCGTCTTGGCTGAAGCGCTGCGCGATATTGGGGCGGCGCTCAACAGCACGTTGGAGTTAAGCGAAGTCATCCAGCGTATATTGTTGAATATTGGCAGAGTCTTGCCGCACGACGCCGCCAGCATCATGCGCATTCACGGCGGCATTGCCCAGACGATTGGCTTTCACGGCTATTCCGAGGGCGGCGACGGAAAATTTGAAACGTCTCTCTCGGTGCGCGTGCGCGACATTCCCAATTTACAATGGATTGTGGACAATAACCAGCCGTTGGTGATCCCCAGCGTCAACAAAACCAACTGGGTGGACTTGCCGACAACAGCCTGGATACGATCGTTCGTCGGTGCGCCCTTGCGGGTCAAGGGGAAGGTGATCGGTTTTTTGAATTTACATAGCGCTACCGACAACTTTTTTAGTGTAGAATGTGCCGAACGCTTGCAAAGTTTTACCGACCAGGCTGCCATTGCCATCGAAAACGCACGCCTGTATTCTGAAGTGCAGCGGTTGGCTATTGTTGATGAAACTACGGGATTGTACAACCGGCGCGGCTTGGTGGAACTTGGGCAGCGGGAAGTCGAGCGCGTGCGCCGTTTCAACCGCTCTCTCTCTGCTATCTTCCTGGATATTGACCACTTCAAAAAAATCAACGACTCGTACGGACACAAAGTTGGAGACGAAATTCTGTTGGGTTTGGCGGCGTGTATCCGTTCTGAGGTGCGTGAGATTGACCTGGTAACCCGTTACGGCGGCGAGGAATTTGTCATCTTGCTGCCGGAAAACGACCTCGAATCTGCCTGGCAGGTTGCCGAGCGCCTGCGCCAGACAGTGGAAACACACACATTTTCCACCAGCCGTGGAAACCTTGCCATCACAATCAGCCTGGGCGTTGCTTCTGCCTCCCTGGAAACCCCCAGCCTGTCAGCGCTGGTTGAGCAGGCGGACCGCGCTATGTACGTCGCCAAGGGCACCGGTAGAAATCAGGTCTCTGTTGTTTAGAAAAATAAACAAACCTAGAGAGGAGCAAATTATGAGTGATGAGAACGTCCTTGAATTGCCTTCCCAGAGCAGCGCGACCGAACCGCTAGACCTCAACCGTGCCAGTTTGCGCGGGTTGGTGCAGCTCCCCGGTGTGGGCAGGGCGCTGGCGCGGCGCATCATCGAGGCGCGCCCCTTTTCCAGCGTGGAAGACCTGCGCCGCGTCGAGGGCATTGGCGAGACCTTGATCGGGAAGATCGCCCTATGGTGTTTATCGCAGCGCCCTCGCCTGTTGAACCAGCCGAAGCAGATGGTGAGTCGGTTGCAGCGCCGCCCGCGGCGCCTGCCGCCCCTCCCGCCGCAGCCGCTGCCGCGGCGGCTGCGGCGGGGGCCGCCCGCGCCGGCAGACCGGCGGGCGCGCC
>CAZGDA010000039.1:0-23120 GCA_964524425.1 uncultured Anaerolineaceae bacterium
CATTCATAATTCACCTGCACAGCTTTACTGCTTTTCATGCCGCGTACCAGAGTATCTGGTAGATTTCTGAACATCCAGAACAGCAGTATAAATATTGAGGGTTGAATAAGAATACGGTAGTTTTTTTCAATGATATCAATCAAGTACTTAGCCACCTGTGTGGTGGTTAAGGTCGGCATGAAGGGAGTTGGGGCAGGAATCCGGGCTTCGCTGCCAGGGTTATTCTGCCAATATGTGCTATCCACTTTCCCCAAAACAGCCAGAGAGACCTTGACACCAGTATCCAGTAAGTCGGCGCGTAAGGCTTCGGAAAAGCCGCGTAGGGCGTAGCGCGCCGCGGAATAGGCGATTGCGTCCCCTTTAGGTAAAAAGGAAGCATCCGAGGTGAGATTGACAATATGACCGCTGCCTCTCGCTTTCATCTCGCTGACAAACATTTTGGTTACATAAAAAGCTGCCAGGTAGGGCAGGGCGATCATTTGTTGAGCCTGGCTGGGTGTGGTTTCCAGGATGTTGAGCCACTGACCGGCTCCGGCGTTATTGAGGATGACGTCTGGTATGCCAACCTCTCGTTTGATCCTTCCGCATACTTCTTGCACTTCAGCAGGGTCGGATAAATCCACTGGATAAAAGACAGCCTTGCCTTGGTTTTGGTTCACGGTCTGTGCGACTGCTTTTAAGTTCCCTTCTCGCCGCGCAAGCAAAACGAGTGTGTTGCCTTTAGCGCCCATCATTCGTGCTGTTTCTGCGCCTATCCCAGAAGAGGCACCGGTTATCAGGATAATTTTATTTTTAAGTTCCATAGACATTCCCTTTAGTAGATATATTATTAAGTAACTTAATAATATATCTACTAAAGTAAAATGTCAAGAGCTATTTTCTAAATGTATAAGTTTCAGGATTATATTTGTCCGTGCCCGAAAGCCATCACATGTAGAGTAATCCGCTCAATTCAAAAGCTTTAAGTTGCCGACGATCTTGCTGATGTCCTTTTTCTGCCCGATTAAAGCAACGCCAACGTAATGAAGCGAGTCGGGTTCGACGGCAGCGACCGCTTCCCGAAACATCTGGTAGTTTGTGGTCTGCTGCCCTTGCAGGGGAAAATCCACCACGTCACAACCGGCGTCCAAGCCTTTTTGGCGCAGGGCGGGCAGTTCTTCGCGCGTGGCAGATAAAATCGTGATGCCTATGGGAATCAAGCCAGGGTGTTGGAAACCGGAGGCGTCGCATAACGGTTCGCCGACCAGGACTGGGTAGCGCGCCCCAATCGTCAAGGCAATGACGGCGGCGGCGTTGGCAGCCCGCCCGGCGGGTAGTTCTTGTGCAACGACAATTACGCAGCGCGTCGGCTGCGATGGTAATAGGGTGCCTGGGTGATGGGTAATGTTTTCCATAATTCCTCTTTCCTTGGTATAATAGTGGCTACTATAGTAGCTACTTAACGAAAATGATAATCCATTTTCTTGCCTTTGTCAATCCCTCAGGGTAGAATTATTCTATGCAAGAAGACGTTTCAAAACTCTTGATGAAACTTGGCTTCAGTGAATACGAAGCGAAAGCATACCTGGCGCTGCTTCAACAGTCACCGTTAACCGGTTATGCGATTGCGCGCACATCGGGAGTGCCGCGCTCAAAAGTATACGAAGTGTTAGGTAGCCTTGTGGGACGCGGAGACGTCCTGGTGAGTAATGGCGAACCGGTTCAATATTCACCCAAGCCGCCGAAGGAGTTGATAGAATCCCGCCGCCAGATGGCAGAAAGGCAGCTAGCGGATGCCGAGGAGGGGCTGGCGCGATTTCAATATCAAAGCGCACCCAATGATTTGATTTGGGATATTCGCGGCAGGGATGAAATCTTCTTCCGGCTGCGCGAAGTGATTGGGCGGGCGAGGGAGCAGATCCTTTTGCAGGTGTGGGCAGAAGACGCCGGCGAGATTGGCGAGGCGCTGGCGACGGCATCTCAACGCGGAGTGGATGTTACGATCGTTTCTTACGGTGCACTCGATTTTCCATTTGCACGCGTCTACCCTCACGAGCCGGGGGGAGAGGAAATTACCCATGAATACGGAGGACGCTGGACGATTCTGGCTGCGGACGGTAGAGAAATCGTCGCCGGAATAGTCTCGATGGGGAAGGAGAGTCGAGCTGCCTGGTCAGCGCACTTGGGGATTGTCATGCCCATTACGGAACAAATCAAGCACGACCTGTACATCGCCGAAATGCTCGAGAAACATGGCGACGTACTCGAAGCCAGTTTCGGAAGCGCATTGCGAGATTTACGCAAGAAGTTTGGACCTGCAACAACAATTTACCGTCCTATTCAAGGCGACGGTGGCGGTTGAAGCTGTTCGGCGCTTTTCTCGATGTTCCACAGCGGTTTTATTACCAGGGAAACGATACAAACCAGAGCCGATAGAATTCCCCCGGCGATGAAGACCACGCGCACGCCGTAAGCTTCCCCGATGGGACCTGCCACCAATAACCCAATCGGTCCGGCAAAGCCAAACACCATCGTCAGCAAAGATAAAATCCGCCCTTGCAATTCGTTTGGGATGATGGTTTGCAGCAAAGCCATCATGGGGGCGTGACCGGTGGAGAAGGTGAATCCGCTGAGGAACCACCAGAAGATCGCCAGCCAAAGCATATTCCCGGGCGCCAGCGCGGTCAACGCCACCGTGCCACAGGAAACGGTGAAGGATAGCATAATAACCACGACCCGGCGGAAGGGGAATTTCCAAAATCCGATCAAGATGCCCCCCAGGATGATCCCGATTCCAGAAATGCCTTCCATAAGCGCCACTTCATTTACACCGGAATTGAAGTGATGTTTTACGAGCAGCGGAGTGAGGGAGAAAGTGGGCATGAGGGTAAGCACAACCAGCCCGGTAATGATGTACAGTGCAAACAAACCGCGTTTGTGATAGATGTAAACGGCGCCTTCGCGAATATCGTGCAGGATTGAGAGCGGCGAATTGCTGCCCTGGCTGCGTAGCGGCTGCGGTATCTGAAAGAAAAGCAGGGGGACTATGCCAAGTACGGCTGTAACCACGTCAATGTCAATCATCAGCGCCCCTTGGGTGGGTAAAATCGCCATCGCCAGCGCGCCGAGGGGAGCTGCAGCGATCGTCATCACGCCTTGCAGAGTCTGGTTCATACCCGCAACGCGATTCAGCCAGTCCTCCGGGACGAGGTTCGCAGTGCTGGCTCCCATGGCTGGCTGTTGAAAGGACTGCATGATGGCGCGAATGAATAACATGCTGTAAATGTGCCAGAGCTGGATGAGATTCGTTGAGAATAAAAACACCAAAATTGCCATGCAACCTGCGGTGATGGCGTCTGCCACAATCATAACCATACGGCGGCTGAGACGATCTGCAATCGCCCCACCCAGGGGGCTGAACAGGGCTGAAGGCAGCATGGCGGCAACCCCGGCGATCGCCAGGGCGTTGGCTGAACCGGTTTCCTGGGTGATCCACCACACCAAAACGAACTGGGTGAGCGAACTGCCGACTAAAGATAAAGCCTGTCCGCTCCAGATTGAAAAGAAACGCGGCTTCCATTGTGTTGTCGAAGGTATTGTTGCTGTTGTTGTTGAGAGCATATATCCTGTTCAAGTTTATGTGATAAATAAATTGTCAGATTTGATAATTTATTTTACACCGAATTAAATAATATGTCAATGTTGACAATTTATCCAGGGTTAACTATAATCTTTTTGAGTATGGGTAGAAAAAGTCGGGTGGAACAACGCAAGACGCAGATTCTGGACGCATTCGAACGGTGTGTCTTGCGTTATGGATTGGAAGGGGCTTCGCTGGAGCAAATTGCACACGAATCTGGATTGCAGCGCAGCCTGATTCGCCATTACGTCGGTAACCGTGAAGACCTCGTCAACGCCTTTATCCAACGTATCCTCGTCAGTTATGCGGCTGAAGTCGAGCAGATCTTCCAGAAGGCGAACGAAGAACATACCTGCCAGGTGGCTCTGGATTACCTGTTTGCTTACGCAGGCAGTTACGAACCCCTTGATAAAGCGATGATTGATATCCTGACAACGTCTGTGGAACGTTATCCGTATGCCAAGCAGCACCTGGTGGCTCTTTTTGAACGGCTCACCCTGGCGTTTGCTGACCTTCTCAAAGAGATGCACCCGCAGGCTTGCCCTTCGGAATGCCTGCGCGTGGCGTATGCCGTCCTGTGTTTGGCGGAAGCCAACGAGACGCTGGTTTGGCTGGGATTGAGTGAACAACACACACACTCGGCGCGCATCAGCGCCGAGAAATTAATTTTGAGCCTGGGTGGGGATTAGTAATTTTTCCAAACCCTCACCCTGTACGCTGTGCGAGAATTATATTATGCAAGGCAGCGGGAGGAATCATGCAAAAAATAGCCATCCTGTCAGACATCCACGGCAACATCGCCGCGTTAGAGCATGTGACGGCGGACATCCGGGCGAGAGGGGTGGATTGTGTCTTCAATCTCGGTGATCACGTGTCCGGTCCGCTTTGGGCAAAAGAGACCGTGCAATTCTTAATGCAACAAGACTGGGTTCACGTGCGCGGCAATCACGAACGCCAATTGACCATAGAAGACCCCAAGACACACGGGCTTTCGGATGCTTACGCTTACCAACAACTCAGCGCTGCCGAATTGGACTGGTTGAGAAACCTGCCAGCCAGCGTTGCTGTGGGAGACGAATTTGTGTTGTTTCACGGCGCACCTGCAGCGGATACGACCTATCTTTTGGAGACGGTTGAGCATGGCAGAGTGCGGCTGGCAACCCGGGCAGAGATCGCAGCGCGGCTGGGTGAAACACGAGCGCCTGTTCTTCTGTGTGGACATACACACGTGCCGAGGATTGTGCAAGGGGACGACAACGTCTTGATTGTCAACCCCGGCAGCGTGGGACTACAGGCTTTTGACGACAATTCTCCACAATATCATGTGGTGGAAAACGGCTCACCGCACGCCCGCTACGCCATCCTGGCGCGCAGCGCGCACGGCTGGCGTGCGGAAATCATCGCCGTGGCGTATGATCACCAAAAAGCCGCTGCACAAAGCCGCAAGAATGGGCGTCTGGATTGGGAAGCGGCATTGTTGAGTGGATTTATGCAGCCCAAGCTGTGACTACCGAGTGAATCAGGCAGATGGCTGACTTCCTAAAGTGAGTAGAGGTGGACTCTTTTGCCTGTTTCTTTAGACAAGCAAACAATGATGTTTGCACGCGCAGTTTTGTTTGCCAGGGGGTGTACGTCTGGCAGCCGCAGCGACTGTTATCCCCGTTTCACGGCGACGATCACCCCATCCCCGATAGGCAGCAAGGTGCTGTCCAGTTCGGGGGAATTCACCACCATTTGATTGAACTGGTGGATCGGCTCGATCAAATCATGCCAGCGGGGGTGTAAATCCAACGCCGGAAAGAGGGTGTCTTCGGCGATGAGCAAGCCGCCCGGGCGCAGCAGCCTGAGACAATCGGGCAGCAGCCGGGGGTAAAGTTTTTTATCAACGTCTTGGAAGATCATGTCGTAAGCAGGTGCAAGGGCGGGGACGATCTCTAGCGCATCCCCAATGCACACGTCAATGACGTGCTCCACGCCGGCGTGGAGGAAATTTTGGCGCGCCTGGGCAGCCACAGCCGCATCAAATTCCACTGTGGTTATTTTTCCGCCGTATTCTTTTAACATCATCGCCATCGAGGTGGTGGAATATCCGATACTGGTGCCGATTTCCAGGATGCGCCTGGGACGGGTGATGCGGACGAGCAATTGCAGCAGGCGCGCCACGTCGTCATCCACGACCGGGATAAAATCTTTCAATTGGGTTGCCTGGATAAACGCCGCTTTGTTCGTCTGATTGTTGTGCTCGTATAGAGCCTCGATGTAGGTGTTTACGCGTTGGAAGTCCATATTCAATCCTTCTTAGTCATTCTCAATGATATAATCGTGCTATGAATCTTACGCCTGATTATTCGCCGTGTCAAGCCGATGGTTGCTGAAAAGAATCAGCGCAGACCGGAAAGGTTTGGGGATCTGTCAGGTCAGTCGGGGTCATGACGAAGCGATGGTGGCTTTTTCAAGCAAGGCATGACAAGCCATGGATGCGCTCGTTTGGTTCCGCAGTGCCTGGCGTTATGGTTATAAAATAGTATTTGGAGAGTTGATGTATGTTTGAATGGATTCTGGTTATACTTGCCCTGGCGGTTTTGATTTTCTTTACGGTGGTGCGCTCGGCGCATCACGCCTTTATTTCACAGGTCAAGCGCGAAGTGGCGCAGCTCTTCCAGGCGCGCCAGCCTGCCTCGCCCGAAGTGATCACAGAGCAGGATTTGGAAAACCTGCCGGCAGCCCTGCAAAAACACCTGCGCCAGGCAGGCATCGTCGGTCAGGCGCGGGTTGACTGCGTGCGCCTGAAGCAAAAGGGCAGCATCCGCACGAAACAGGATCAGGCGTGGATGCCGTTTGAGGCGGAAGAATACTATACGGTCAACCCGCCGGCGTTTCTCTGGTTTGCCAGGGTCAAAGCCATGCCATTTGTGAGCCTGACAGCCCGTGACAGGTATGCAGATGGAAAAGGCAACATGCTGATTAAACTCCTGTCTCTGTTTTCCGTAGCGGATGGGCGCGGCGCAGAATTGGACCAGGGGACGTTGATGCGTTTTCTGAACGAGATCATGTGGTTCCCTTCAGCCGCATTGAGCGACTACTTGAAGTGGGAGGAAGTGGACGAGAAGCAGGTTAAGGTAAGTATGACGTATAAAGGCGTCAGCGCGACTGCCAACCTCACGTTCAACGAACAGGGCGAGATCCTCAATTTCAGCGGCACAAGATATTGCGACGTCGGCGGCGGCAAGTTCTCCCTGGAAACCTGGTCAACACCGGTGAGCGGGTACAAGGACGCGAACGGATATCGCCTGCCTCTTTCTGGCGCGGGGGTGTGGAATTTGAGCAGCGGTGATTTCTGTTACGTGAAACTAGACGTTACAGAAATTGAATTTAATCGCCCGCAAGTTTATTAATGCAGGGTTCCAGGTGTGATCTGATGGTGCACCCACCGGTTGGGATTGCGGAGGGGAATCCTGGGATGATCGTGCGTAGAAGTTATCCGGATTGTTGTATGTGAGGTGAAACGATGTTGTCTGTGGAAATCATCCGTACCTGTATCCAGTATGACGAAGCCATGAACCGGCGCGTGTGGGAGAGCGTTATGCAGCTCAGCGATGAACAATTTGTCGTTGAGGTTAAGTATTCGCTGGGGTCGTTGCGTGACCAGATGGTGCACCTGGCGGGTGTGAACGGACGCTGGCTGCGCGGTTTGAAGGAAATGCCTGAGGCGGGCAATTATTCACCCAAAGCGGTGGATTATCCCACACGGGAGAGCGCCTTTGCCCTGTGGGATGGCGTGGCGCAGGATTTTCTGGCTTACGTGGACACCCTGGACGAGGCGAGCCTGCTCTATACGCCGCGCGGGCTTCCCGGTGCAACCTGGCAGGTTTTGTTGCACGTCGCCAATCACGGCACCGACCACCGCGCCCAGGTGCTGCGGATTCTACACGACCTCGGCGCGACGAGCTTTCCCCAGGATTTGCTCCTGCATCTCTATCCAGACTTGAGACACAGAAAGATTTGGATAACCCCGCCGTTAAACGCCTAGGGATATAAAATCGAAATCAGTTTACCTGCTCTAAGATATCCTATTGCGTTGTAGATAATCTTGATGAATTATCTAATATTTGGGTGGACTCGTGCTATAATTATTTAAAAGTGATTTAGAGGAGGTGATACGGTGTTGTCGCTGGAGGTACTGCGCACTTGCGTACAATATAACGACGCCACAAACCGGCGCCTGTGGGACGCCATCATGCAGATCAGCGATGAGCAATTCGTGGCGGAGACGGATTATTCACACGGCTCTATTCGCAACCAGATGGTACACCTGGCAGGTGTGGACGGTCGTTGGCTGCGCGGCTTGCAAGAATTAGCGGACGCACGTAATTTCACTCCCAACCCGGCGGATTACCCCACGCGCGCCAGCGCGTTTGAATTGTGGAAAACGGTATCCCAGGATTTTCTGGCTTACGTGGATAGCCTGGACGAGGCGAGCCTGCTCTACGTCCCGAAGGGATTTTCCGGTCCCATTTGGCAGGTGTTGCTGCACGTTGTCAATCATGGCACCGACCACCGCGCCCAGGTGCTGCGGCTTATGCACGACCAAGGCGCGGCGACCTTTGCCCAGGATTTGATCTTTCACTTATGGTTTCACTAATTCATTCACATCATCTTGTGAGACAAGGTTTTCACAAGATGATCTCATAATATGATGTGTTCGCTAAGTCGTCTTAAGACCTGACAAGTTTTTGGAAACCCGTCAGGCGTGTGTTTCTTCTTCTCATCCACCGAACTTGTGAACCCCGTGCTTTATGAGAAGGACGATCTTATCTCGAAACAGTTTCCATGATATAATAAGGCACAGGCAAAGTTAAGATGTCCGTGCCTATTCATGTACTTAGTTTCTCCGACCAGGTTGTCGAACTCATTTACAGTACGCAAATCAAGAAACGCTTTGCGGATGTGGATATCGCCATCAGTTGCGGGGACTTACCCTATTATTACGTCGAATACGTGATCACCAACCTGGACGTGCCGGTGTTCTTCGTGCATGGCAATCACGACGCCGTTCGCGAGGGGGGCGAGAGGGAACAACACGCCTACCCGTGTGGTGGTGTGAATTTGCATAACCGTGTCGTCAATCACAAGGGGATTTTGCTGGCGGGGGTGGAAGGGTCCATCCGCTATTCGCCCGGCTATTTTCAGTATACGCAGATGGAAATGTGGTTGAACGTGGCGCAGCTCGTGCCGCGCCTGGTGTATAACCGCTTGCGGCACGGTAGGGCGCTAGACGTGTTCGTTACGCACGCGCCCGCCTGGGGGATTCACGACCAGCCCGACTGGACGCACCAAGGGGCGCGCGCCTTTCGCTGGCTGCTGGAGGTCTTTCAACCCGCCTATCATTTTCACGGGCACGTGCACATATATGGACCCAACGTGGAAATTGAAAGCCGTTTCCGACGCACGCGGGTAATTAACACCTACCAATATCGCAAAACGATGATGGTGCTAGAGGTTTAGCCAGCGGGCGGCTTCACGCGGCAGGTCCGCTAGAGGACCGGCGCGGCGCGTGCATGCGGGGAGAGAGTCGATAAATTGCCTGCCGTATTGCTTGGAAAGCAGGCGTTTGTCGAAAACAGCCACGACGCCGCGATCGGATTGGGAACGAATGAGCCGTCCAAACCCCTGGCGGAATTGCAGGATGGCTTCCGGTAACTGAAACTGGTTGAAAGGGTCTTCAAAGGTTTCGGCGCGGGCAGCCACGATGGGATCGGAAGGCACGGCGAAGGGCAGCTTGGTGATCACCAAAACGGAAAGCGCATCGCCAGGCACATCCACCCCTTCCCAAAACGAACGTGTCCCCAGTAAAACGGCTTGCTCACTGGAGCGGAACGCCTCTAGCAAAGCGTGGCGTGAGGCTCCTTCGCCCTGTTCCAGCACGGTGATGCCGGCGCGGTTGAGTACGGGCGCGATCGCTTGGGAGGTGTTGCGCAATTGGTTGTAGGCGGTGAATAGCACGAGCGCCCGCCCGCCGGTGGCGCGGCACAGGTTCACCAGACCCCTTTCTACCGCTTTTTGATAAGCTGGGTCGTTGGGTTCGGGGATGTCGTTGACCAGGTAAAGCAGGGTGTTGTTTTCGTAATCGTAGGGCGAGCCGAGCGCCAGTTGATCGGCATCGTGGGCGTTTAAGCGCGCCCGCAGGTAATCAAACTCACCGCCGGTGGTTAGGGTGGCTGAGGTGATGATGACCGAGGTTTTGCCATACCACAGGTGTCTTTCCATGAGTGACCCGATGTGCAGCGGTGCGGATTGCAGCGTCAGGCTTTTGCCGCTGGGCTGTATTTCCACCCAATACACCATCTCGTGAGACGGGTTGAAGACCAGGTTGTGCATCTGCTCGAAGGCTTCTCCCAGGCGGCGGTTGACGTCCAGCAAATTACCGAAAAGGTCCACCACTTCGTCTTCCTCGCTATCGTTGATTTCGCTGGCGTTGCGCACGATGTTGTTCAGCACGTCTAGCAAGGCTTTGAAGGTGCGTTCGGCGTTGTCCCAGGCTACTTCCACGTCCATCCAGGCGGGCAGGGTGCGCGTGGCGGGCAGGATGCGCTCCTGCTGGGAATAAGGACCCGCCTGTCTGCCCTGGCGCTGCTCGTAACAGAAATGCCCCAGCAGCACAAAAAACTGGTTATTCAACTGCTCAAACCGGAAAGCCAGGTTGAGCGCCTGATCCACTTGATATTCCAGGGCGGCGAACTGGTCGGGAGGGATGCTGTTGCGCGTCTGGGAAAGCAGCTTACCCATCAAACCGCTGCGAGGGCTGCCCAGTTCGTGTAACATGCGCTCCAAATCTACCTGGGTGATGGAAAAACTCATGGCGTTGGTGGTGGCTTCTTCCAGGTGGTGCCCTTCATCCACGATCAGGTAATCGTATTCTGGCAATACACGGCTGCCGGTGGCGACGTCGGAGAGCAGCAGGGCGTGGTTGACGATGAGGATGTGAGCGCTTTGGGCTGCCAAATGGGCGCGGTAAAAGGGGCAGGTACCGCCGCTGTGTTTAATGCAATTCTCGGTGGTGCAGCCTTCATCTTCGGCGTTGATGTGCGTCCACACCTGGTTTTCGGCGGGGCGTACGAGGGTGATCTCGCTCTTATCGCCGCTGCGGGTGGTTTGCAGCCAGACAAGCACTTTGGCTGCCACGCGCACCTGGTCGGCGCTGGAAAGCCCGCTGCGAATGAGGCTTTTCAATCGGCGTGGGCAGACGTAATTGCCGCGTCCTTTGAGCACGGCTGCGTGCAGGTCCATCCCCAGCGCGGCTTGCAGGGCGGGGATGTCTTTGTTGATGAGCTGCTCTTGCAGGTTGATGGTGTTGGTGGAGACGACGACTCTTTGCTGGTTTTGCAGAGCGTAGAGCGCCGCAGGAATGAGGTAAGCAATGGATTTACCTGTGCCCGTTCCAGCTTCCACCATCAGGTGGCGCCCTTCGGAGAGGGCGCGCGAAACCGCGCTGATCATTTCCACCTGCTCGGAACGGTGCTCAAACTGCGGCAGAAATTTTGCCAGCGCGCCGCCGGGCTGGATGAGAGCGGCAACTTCTTCTGCGTTGAGGGGGATAGGCTCTGAACGCGGGTGCAGGGGAGGGTTAGACTGGGGCTTGCCGTTGGTTTTAAACAGCGGCGCGTAGGATAGGTCAACCGTTCGGCTGTGATACTTTTTGGTGATTGGCTGCTGTGCCGCCAGGCGATATGCCTGTTCAAACGCCCAACGCCCTTCCCACACCACTCCTTCGCTGATGTGGACGATCTCGCGCAGCAGGTCAAGCGGCAGCGCTTGCGCCATCTCGAACAGGCGCACGAACAGGCGCTGCGTCAGGCGCGTGTCGTACAGGGCGCTGTGGGCGCCGTGTGCGCGGCTGGATGCCGGGGCGGGCAGGTTAAGGATCTTCGCCAGGATACCCAGGGCGTAGCGCTCTGCGCCGGGCAGAAGTACGGATGCCATTTCGTAGGTGTCAATGACTTCGTTGTTCAACAAGCCGCCGCTCTTGCGTAAAAAGCTCAAGTCAAAGGAAACGTTGTGCCCCACGACGGGAGAATCACCGACGAAGGCGAGAAAATCGGCGTAGACGTCTTCGAGGTAGGGTGCGCCGACGACCATCTCGTGCGCGATGCCGGTCATTTGTGTAATTGCCTGCGGGATGGGTCGAGCGGGGTTTATCAGGGAAACCCATTCGTCTACAATCTGGCTGCCATTAAAGCGCAGCGCACCAATTTCGAGGATGGCGTCGTTTTCCGGGTTGAGACCGGTTGTTTCAATATCGAGGGCGACAAGGTTTTCTAACATGCGTTGATTATAGCCGATAAGGGCGAGAAAAGAAACCCTTTTTGATTTTCCAGGCGCGGCTTTCACTAACCTGGTGGGGGGAAGAACGTGCACCGCCCCGATACCTGTATGGAGATATTGACGAAGCGCGGCGGGTTTTGTCAGGCAGGCTTGGGAAAGGCGCAGTTTTCTAGGGATTCAGGAACACTTCACGGCTGGTGAGATATTTAATCCCTGGCAGGTCTTCATCTGAGGCAGAAATGATGATGATGGCTTTTGTGGAAGATTTTAAACTTTTCAGGTCCATATCCACGCGAAAGGCGCCGCTGCCGGGTGCGTTTTGGGGGGAAGTGAGCGCTGTGCCGCTTTCGGGCAGGGCAGACACCATGCGCGTGTTGATGACTTTGCCGTTAGCGCTGATTACTTCAACGCGCAGGGGCAGGCTTTTCGTCAGCGGGGCAGTGCCGCTGACGGTCATGGTTTTCCCGCGCAGGCTGGCATTCGGTGCAGGTTGCAGAATGGTTATGCGTTCAGCGGGAGCAGGGGTTGGAGGCGTTTGTATTTTGCCCTTGGCAAGCAAAGTAAGCGGCAGGGAGTTTAGCGAGCGCACACGCTGTGTAGAATCTACCAGGGCAATTTGCAGCCGGGCGGTTTCTTTCTCGGAATTGATCCCAAAATGCAGAGCAGTGATAACGCGCGCGGTTGCCTGGGTGCATATCCAGGTGGAATAGATGCTTTCAGGAGGAGGTGTTACGCCTTTGGCGCAATCGTGCGCAGCGATGACTTTGCGAGAAATCACTTTGCCGCGGCTGTCCACCAGTTCCAGGCGCACGCTGCCTTTGAAATTGTCTATCAAGTCCGCCTGTACCTGAACGGGGGAGAGGAGGCTGGAAAATGGGAGCGGCTGGTGGAAGGTGATCTCTGCCGGCGATTGGGCTTGCGGGGTGAGGACGAGAGCGGTGGAAAGGTCAGCGGCAGTCTGGGCGGCAGGCGGTGTTTTTTTGGCGTTGGAAGTTGGGATAGCTGATGTTGAGGTGTGAGGCGCAGTGCGCGTAGCCGTTGGACGTGCGGTTTTTGTTTGAACAGCGTTTGGAAATGGGGTGGCAGCGCTTAACCCCGTCCAGACGGGTACCCTGGCAGAGGCAACGATTGCCCCTGCCAGAAGGATTACGATGACCCATTTGAGTTGTGCCGGCGCGCTGTGCTTCCTCATTTCTTGTCGTTGATCGTTGTTTGCCCGGTTTACAAAGTATAAATCTGGGCAAATTTTTGGCGCAGGTAGCGCAGGTAAGGCTGGGGGTCAATCTTGGAGCCTACGGCGCGCTGGATTAGCTCCTGCGGCTCGTATTTAGCGGCATGATGGTGGATTTTATTGCGCAGCCATTGCAGCAGGGGGCTGAAATCACCCTGGGCGATTTCGGATTCCAAATTGGGAAGGTCGGTATGAATGGTTTCCCAAAGCTGGGTGGCGATGACGTTACCCAGCGCGTACGTGGGAAAGTAACCGAATAACCCGTCTGCCCAGTGAATGTCTTGCAGCACGCCTTGAGCATCATTAGGCGGAGTAACGCCCAGGTAAGCGCCCATGCGTTCGCGCCACAGGTTGGGCAAGTCGCTGACTGCAATTGAGCCGTCCACCAATCCAATTTCCAGCTCCAGGCGTAACATGACGTGCAGGTTATAGGTAGCTTCGTCGGCTTCGACGCGAATGCAGGAAGCTTGAACGCGGTTGATGCCGCGGTAAAAGGCGTCTAAGGACACGTCTGCGAATTGGGCGGGGAAGGTTTTTTGTAATTTTGGATAGTAATGCTTCCAGAAGGGCAGGGAGCGCCCGACCAGGTTTTCCCACAGCCGCGATTGTGATTCGTGGATCGCCATGGAAGCGCCTTCGTCCAGCATGGTGCGAGATAAGCTGGCTGGGATGCCCTGTTCGTAGAGGGCGTGCCCGCCTTCGTGCAGGCAGGAAAAGAATGCTGCGTTAAAGAAAGCGGGTAAAATGCGCGTGGTGATGCGCACGTCGCCGCGTCCCATTTCGGTGGTGAAGGGATGGGCGGATTTATCCAGCCGACCCTGTGACCAGTTGTACCCAATGTCGCGCAGGGCGCGCACACAAAATTCCCATTGTTTTTCTTCGTCCAGAGGCTGATGGAGGAAGGAATCATCCACCTGCGGCTTCTCGTGTAAAGCCTGGATGAGGGCGACCTGTTCCGTGCGCAACAGATCAAAGACCGCTTTTACTTCGGCGGTTTTCATGCCCGGCTCAAAACCATCCAGCAGCGGGTCGTAGACGTGATCGTAAGGGGCAAAGAACGCCGAATATTCACGCATCAGACGCACAATTTTTTCCAGGTGGGGTTGGAACTTGGCGAAGTTGTCTTCCGCTTTGGCTTCCACCCAGGTGTTCTGCGCCAGGGCGGTTACGGCGGTGAGTTCGGCGACCCATTTGGCAGGCACCTTGACTTGCTTTTCATAGCGGCGGTGGATCATTTTGACGAGCAATGCTTCGTCTGTTTCGGGGTCAAGACTGGCGCTTTGCGCTAAAAGGTCTTGCAGCAATTGCCCGGTTTCCGCTGAAGTGAAACGCTCGTGCGCCAGACGGCTGAGGGTGCTCATTTGATCGCTGCGCGACTGCGCCCCGCCGGGGGGCATGTTCACCTGCTGGTCCCAACTGAGCAGGTTGAGGGCGCGGCGCAAGTCGGACACTTCGGCGAGGATGGCTTTTAATCGTGAATAGTTTTCCTGCATGTCTGATTTGCCTGTTTTTGTAACCTAGCGGTTCACCTGGAAGGTTGTGTCTCCCTTTTTGAAAAAGTTGACGATCTGGTTGGCAGCCGCCACGCCGGCGTTGTTGTTGGCTTCGGAGGTCTGTGCGCCCATCTTTTTAGCGGTAAATAAAAACCTGCCGGGGAATTTTTCGGCAATTTCTGCTTTGCAATCCGGCTCGACGTCGGAGAGGTAGATAAAATCTGCCCGTTGTTCCATCACCTGGAGCAATTCTTTTTCGTTGATGAGTTCTTTGCGCGCTGTGTTGACTAAAATGGCGGGTTTGGGCATTTTTAGAAGGAGGGAGGCGTTGACCATGCCCTTGGTTTCTGCGTTGGCTGGGATGGCAAGGGCGACGTAGGAGCAGGTTGCGTACAGGTCTTCCACGGAGGAAGAGCGAATCACGCCGTCGCGCTCGATGGCGTCCGCGGTCAGGAAGGGGTCGAATCCATACAGGATCATGCCGAAGCCTTTGGCAATGGCAGCGATGCGTTTACCAACGTAGCCGTAGCCGTGCAGCCCTAATTTCTTGCCGCTCAGTTCGGTGCCTATTTTGCCGTTGAAGCCGTTACGCGCCATGTAGATCATCATGCCAAAGGCAAGCTCGGCGACGGCGTTGGAGTTTTGACCAGGGGGGTTCATCACGACCATACTCTTTTCGGTGGCAGCCTTTAGGTCAATGTTATCGTATCCGGCGCCGGCGCGCACTACGATTTTCAAACGCGGTGCAGCCTGAATCACTTCACTGGTAACCAGGTCACTGCGCACAATCAGCGCATCCGCATCTGCAACGGCACTGAGGAACTCAGATACTTCGCTATATTTTTCTAGCAAGGCAAATTCCATTCCGGCTTCTGCAATTATTTTGCGAATGTTTTGTACCGCTTCGGCGGCAAATGGTTTTTCAGTAGCAACCAACACTTTGGTCATAGGTCTCTCCTTTTTTGATCTTGAGGTTTGGCATACTAAGAGATTTAATTCTACTCGAAAAATGAGTTTTTATGGGAAATTTCCAGGGGGAAGATTGCTTTGAAATTATGGAATGGCGTGTACGGATGGCAGGGAGAAGGAAAACACGCTGCCGTAACCCTCGCGGCTTTCCGCCCATATCTGCCCGCCGTGCGCCTCCACCAGGTGGCGAGCAATAGCTAAACCCAGTCCGGTGCCCTCTTTGCGGCGGGATGGATCGGTCTTATAAAAGCGCTCAAATATGCGCGGCAGGTCTTCGGCGGAGATGCCAACGCCCGTATCCTTGACCGAGAACGTAACCAGGCTGCCCTGTTCGTGCGCCGAGAGGGTTATTGTCCCTGGCGACGGGGTGAACTTGATGGCGTTGTGCAGTAAATTAACCAGCACCTGTTCCATGCGTTGTGGATCGGCGACCACGTCTGGTAAACCGTCGGGTACGTCCATGACGATGACCAATCCGGCGCGTTCCGCTTGCAGGTTCAGGCGTTGGCGCGCCGAGAGCAGCAGGTCTTTTGGCGGGACCTCTTTCATCGCCAGCGGCACCTTGCCAGATTCGATGCGTGAAAGCTCCAAGAGTTCTGCAACCATGTGGCTGAGGGTATCCACTTCCGTTTCCATTTGGGCGAGGAAATGGCGTGCGGCTGGGGGGTCTTCCAAGGCGCCGTCTTGCAGGGTTTCGGTGAGGGCTTTTAATGCAGCCAGCGGGGTGCGCAGCTCGTGCGAGATGTTGCTGATGAAGTCGCGGCGGATGGTTTCCAGTCGGCGCAACTGGGTCATGTTCTGGACGATGAGAAGGGTACAGCCGGGCAGGGCGTCTTCCAGAGAAACGGCGATGCTTTGTAAAAACATGCGCGGCTGCCCCAATTCCAGGTAGGTGATTTGGTTTTCCTGCGTGCGGCGTTGCTGCTGCCAAAGCTCTACTACCTGATAATACCGTAGCGTTTCCGCCAACGAATGCCCAAGCACTGCGTTCGCCTGGATGCCAAAAATGTGTCCGGCAGCGCGGTTGCACAGGCGGATGCGCCCCAGGCTGTCCACGATGAGCACTCCATCTGTCATGTGCTGTAATACGGCGTCCATGGTCGTGCGGTCTGCTTTAACTGCCTCGATTTGGGCGCGTAATTGCCGCGCCATGGCGTGTACCGTCAGCGTAAGCTGCTTGACTTCGTTTCCACGGGGGTGCAAGGTGGGCGTTTCTCCGGCGACCTGACGCGCAAACAAGGTCAGCTCTTGAAGGGGGGTGTAAATCGTGCGCGAGATAAACAACGTCAACGCCAGCATAGCTAACACCGTTGAGAGAGCCAGGACGCTAATTTTTTGCTGCACGCGTTGCGCCGTGCTTTCTAACTGTTCTCTTTGCTCCTGGGCGGGGGAAGGTGTGGAGAGCACCTGGCTGTATTCCTGGCGCAGGTAGCGCGGAATCCAAAAGCTGATACCAATTAAGATGAGGGCTGTGAGGAAAACGATCGGTATTGTAATACGCCAGGTAATGCTGCGGCGCATGTGCGCTTATCCTTCAAAGCGATAGCCCGTGCCGCGCACGGTGATGATACGCAGTGGGTTGGTGGGGTCTGTTTCAATCTTCTCGCGCAGCCAGCGGATGTGCACGTCCACCGTGCGGCTGGTAACAATGTGCTCCCAGCCCCAAACCCGTTCGAGAATTTGTTCGCGTGAGAACAACTTGCCGCGATTTTGCACCAGGAACAGCAGCAGGTCAAATTCCTTGGGTTTGAGATCGAGAGCTTGCTCGGTGCGATACGCCTGGCGGCGGTTCAGGTCGAGAGTCAGGTCTCCACTTTGCAAGATTTCTTTCTCGGCAACGGGATAAGAGGTATCCGGCTGGCTGTGTTCCAAACGCACACGGCGCAGCAAGGCTTTGACGCGCGCCAGGAACTCACGCATGCTGAACGGTTTAACCATGTAATCGTCAGCGCCCATTTCTAAGCCGATGACGCGATCAATCTCATTATCGCGGGCGGTGAGCATTAAAATGGGCATGTTCATTTCCTGGCGGATGATGCGGCAAACCTCAAAGCCGTCTAAAATGGGCAGCATGATGTCGAGCACGATCAGGTCAGGCTTAAGACGGCGGGCAGTTTCCAGGGCAGCCTTGCCGTCTCGGGCTGTTTCAGCGGTGTAGCCCTCTTTTTTCAGGTTATACGCCAGCGTGTCACACAACACGGGCTCATCTTCAACAACCAATACTTTTTCAGCCATATTTCACCAATATCTAGAATGAACGGTTTAGGTTTTTTCGGTGGGGAACGGACATCTGCAGGTCGTATCTTCCCCGGCATGTTGCGGGGAACAAAGATTTGCCGAAAGGCAAGTGGAGGCGTCTTGCAGCCCGTTTTTCAGGCGGTTCGGCAGGTGCGGTTCGTGAATGAGCGGGCGGCAGAGGGAGATGAAATCTGCGTCGCCGCTGGCAAGGATATCTTCCATTACCAGGCGGGAACGAATGCCGCCGACCAGGGCAATGGGTAAACGGGTGTGGCAGCGCGCCTGTTGCGCAGTGGGGCGGAAGTAAGCCTCTGTTTTTAATTTGACGACACCTTTACGGATGGCAAAATCGCTGCGGTCGCCTCCAAACCCGCTGCTAATTTCCAGAGCGTCCAGGTGCATATCTTCCAGCGCAGCAATATATTCCATACTGGCTTCCGGCGTCAACCCGCCTGCGACGTTGTCCACTGTGGCTAACTTGGTAAAAACAGGATATTCGTTGCCGACCTGCTGACGCACGGCTTTGCAGACGGCGCGCAGGAAGTTCAGACGCCGCTCGGGGGAGCCACCCCAGTTGTCTGTGCGGCGGTTTAAGTACGGCGAAAGGAACTGGCTGATGAGATAACCGTGTGCGGCGTGTACTTGAATAGCGTCAAAACCGGCAGCCTTGGCGCGCCGGGCGGCTTGCGCAAATGCATCTATGAGCATGTGGATGTCCTCATCAGTCAACTGGCGCCCCGGACGCACAGGAAAAGGCATGTCGAACACAGAAGGGAGCATGCCATCCTTGAGCGCGGCTGCCCCTCCATGATTGAGTTGTGCGGCTATCAATCCACCTTCACGATGAACGGCAGCGGTTAGCTGCGCCAGGGCAGGGATGAGGTCGTCGCTGTAGATCCCGCTCATTTGCAGGTGCGTTTTCCCAGTCGGATGCACGAACATGTGACCGCTGACGATCAGCCCCACGCCGCCCCTGGCAAGCTGCGCGTACATTTCTGCCAGGCTGGGCAAGGGACGTCCATCCTCGTCGGCGCGGTACTCGTGCGTGGCAGAGCGAATCAGGCGGTTCGGCAGAGTCAAGGAGCCGATTTTAGCGGGGGTAAAGAGCAAGCCCTGGGACTGGGTGGTTTCACTTTGCATACGTCATCTCTATATAAATCACACAGGCAATTATACCGTTAAGATGGCTTCTTCCAAAGCCGTCAGTTCCGGCGCCAGGACGCGCGGTTTAGCCATAGCATGGGTGATGATGTCGGGGTCTTTCAAGCCGTGTCCGGTGCAGACGACGACGACGCGCTTGCCCTTGGGCTTGATGCGCCCGGCGGCGATTTCGATGGCTAAGCCGGCTAACCCGGCAGCCGAGGCAGGTTCCACCCACAAACCTTCACCCGCCAGGCGTTTTTGCATCGCCAGGATTTGCTCATCGGTGGCAGCGATGATGGCACCGCCCGATTCTTCGGCGGCTTGCAAGGCTTCTTCGCCGCGCGCCGGGCGCCCGATGCGAATGGCTGTGGCGACGGTTTCGGGTTTTTCAACGGCGTGTCCCAACACCAACGGAGCGGCTCCGGCAGCCTGGGTTCCCAAGAAGCGCGGCAAACCGCAGTTTTTAAGGGAATGATATTGCTTGAAGCCCGCCCAATACGAAGTGATGTTGCCAGCGTTGCCTACCGGCAGGCAGAAATGTTCCGGCGCGCGGCCGAGAACGTCCACAATTTCAAACGCAGCCGATTTTTGCCCCTCGATGCGGTAGGGATTGATGGAATTAACCAGGGCGATGGGATGTTTCCGGGTGAGTTCAACCACCATGCGCAGGGCGTCGTCGAAGGAACCGTCCACCTGTACCACCTGGGCGCCGTAAGCCACCGCACCTGCCAGCTTGCCAGCGGCTACCTTGCCCTGTGGAATGAGCACGATGGCTTTTAAGCCGGCGCGCGCCGCGTAGGCAGCCGCAGAGGCAGCCGTGTTGCCAGTGGAGGCGCAAATGACCGCCCTGGCGCCGCGTCCCAGCGCTTCACTGATGGCAGCTGTCATGCCGCGGTCTTTGAACGAACCGGTGGGGTTCAATCCTTCGAACTTGACGTAAAGTTCAAACGGAGACTGTCCTGCCAGGTCTCCTAATTCCTTGGCGAGGCGCGGCATGGGAATGAGGGGGGTGTTGCCTTCCAACAAGGTAACGGGGATGCTGTGGGCGGGTAAATCCATCAGGTTACCGTAGCGATGCAGGACGCCCTGGTAAGAGATTGAGGCAGGTGTGGTTTGAGGTGTGTTCATACGATAAATTTTCCTTATGGGGTGACCGTAATCAGGTCTTTGATTTTGGCGAAGGTAGCCGCGCCGATGCCCGGCACGTCTTGAATTTGTTCGATGGTGGTGAAAGCGCCGTGCTGCTGGCGATAGGCGATGATCTTAAGCGCGGTTGCTTTTCCGATGTCCGGCAGGCTTTCCAGATCTGCCTGTGAGGCAGTGTTGATGTTGATGGCGGTGGCTGCGGTTTGGGGAGTTGGCAGGCTACCGCTGCGTTCTTGCAGGGCAATGGGCGGGTTTTGCGGTGCAGACGGGTGGCGTGGCACGTTGAGGTGTTCGCCGTCTTGGACGAGAGCAGCCAGGTTGAGATTATCTGTTGCCGCGTCCGGGTTTAATCCTCCGGCGGTTTGGATGGCGTCTTGAACGCGGCTGCCCGGCGGCATTTCGTATAAGCCGGGCTGTACGACTGCGCCGGTAACGTGTATTTTGAGCGGCATGGCTGTAGGGATAGGCTGCAAGATGATCGGCTTACCCTTTGGGGCGCGGCTGAGCAGCAGCACAAGCCCGGCGCCTAATAACCCGAAAACGACCCCAAAT
This sequence comes from uncultured Anaerolineaceae bacterium, assembly GCA_964524425.1. Taxonomy (GTDB): domain Bacteria; phylum Chloroflexota; class Anaerolineae; order Anaerolineales; family DRKV01; genus JBAXBF01. The sequence goes on from CAZGDA010000039.1 coordinate 20,714, forward strand.
GCGGCTCCGACCGCCACCATCCAGATGTTTTTCATAGTCTGCCTCCGATTGCTTTTTTCTCTCGTTCCAAAAGGGTTTGCGTCTCCATTTCGTTGAGGATGTCGGTGATCGCCTGGATGGCGGCGCGCTGCTTGCGGTAAAAATCCGCTTCCGACATTGCCAAACGGGTGGCTATGTCGCGTACTTTGTGCCCTTCCACGTATTTCATTGCCAGGATGTTATATAAAATCCATTCGGAAGTGAAACGTCTCTCGCCGGCTGGGCGGGTCTGTTCAATTGCCTGGCGTAGTACTGAACGCAAGGCGTTTTGGGGGCTTTCCCCTTGCTGGATGACGCTGCGCACTACCTGGTATTGCAGCAAGGGACTCTGGGTAAATTTTGGACCGCCCCAAAAATGGTCGAGGGTGTCCTTTACGGCTTCGGAGGAGATTTGCGCGCTGGATGACAGGCGTGAAGTGAGGATCAAGCTGCCGTCGTAGCGCGCCGCGGCGCGCATGCGCTGGATCATCTCCACGCGCGGGGTGAGTTCTTGCATGGCTGTGAAAAGGCGCTGCTGGGCGGCGTGGTTTTCAAGTGCCAGGGCGGCGCGTCCGGCAAGGGTCATCACTGCTTTAAAATCCTGCGCATCAACCGTGTCTGCGCTCTCCCCCGGCAGGGCTTCCCCGCTGCGGCGGGAAATGGCTAACACACCCAGCAAGACGGCAGGGTCGCTTTCATTTTGATTTTGGTTCTGATTCTGTGGCAGGGGCACAAGCCAGAACCCGTCCCAGGGGTAGAGATTCTCTTGGGCAGGTGCAGCGAGAAGCCCCTGGAACACCGCGTCGTCTGCTGCGGGTGGTTCGGCGGGACTGCCAACGAAAACAAGCACTTCCAATTTTTTATCGTTAAGGATGGCGATAAAACCGCTTTGCGATTGCAGGCTGTCGCAGGCGGAAGCCAGCACAGTTTCCAGAAACTGGCGCAAGTCTCCCATTGTCAGGGCGCGGTTTTCCAACTCCTGGAGGGATTGCAACGTGGCTTCATCACCCTGGTAAATCAGTTTTCGTTCCACCCACGGGGAAATGAGAGTGATCAGGTATTGCATAATGAGAAGGGTAACGACCATGACCAGGATTTCGGCTGTGGTTGTGGAAGTGTGCCCCCAGCGACGTTCCAGGGAGCGGATGAACGTGGTGGCGGTGAGCACCATCGAAACAGTTACCGGTCCGCGCATCAACCAGCGGAAGAGACGACTGCGCACGATGCGGTCGGGCAGGTCTACGCCAAAGAACGCCACCGCGTACGCCATCAGGATGAGCAATACGGTGATGAGTAAATTGGTGGAAACGACGGTGAGCCAGAAGAAAAGGTGGTGGTTGGCGGCGACGCTGGCGCCAAAAAGCAGGAAGGGAAAAGACCCAATCGCAGGAGCGGTTGCCCCAGCCATGAGGTAAAGCAGGCGGCGTTTTCCAGCGCGCGTCGTGGTACGACGGTAGGCGCGCCAATAGTTGACCCAACTCCACAACATGAGAGCGACGTAATAGGCGGTGAAAATGCCGGTGAACCAGGTGCGCTCCAGGTATGGGGCGGCGTCGAGGGATTGGACGACCTGCCCGGTGAGCATTTGCGTAATCAGCAAGCCCAAAAAGACGAGCGAGGAAAGGATCGTAAAGCGCACGACCAGGCGACGGCGCCCGCGTGAAGGTCTGCCCGTGGTGGCTAAGAGAGCGTCCGAGGAATAAAAATAAACAGCCGGCAAGAAAATGATGCCCACCCATTGCACACGCAGCCATAAGCCTACCGAGTCAATTTGGGTAACCAGGCTGCTTAATGTGTCTCCTGAGGCGACCAAGGTCATGCACGCCAGAATGAACGCGAAGGAGCGCGCCACGCGGTCCCTCAAATTGAAAGTGAGGGCGTAGAGCAACAAAGAGAAAGCGGTGATTGCAATTCCAGATGTGAGCAGTTGGTTGATTTTAATCAACGCTGCCAGTATGATTTCAACCATATCAGCCGATTACTTTTGAGAAGAAGAGGGCAATGTCTAAATTTCCAAAATACCGTTCGTGAAAACCGGAAAAATCAAAACCTAATTTTTGCGCCATGCGGATGGCGGGGTGGTTCTTAGATTGCATTTCGATGACCATGCGGTGGCTGTCGTGCTGGACTGCCCAATTTTCGGCGGCGAGCACCAGGGCAGTGCCAATGCCCTGGCGCCGCTGGCGGCGCACGCCGAACGCCGTGGAACGCCCGTCGTGCGGCAGGCCGCTCAACAGCAGCCCCAATCCCCACGCCAATCCGCAGAGCAGCCAGGCATGGTTGCCTTGGCGCTGGGCGAGTCCGTAGCCGATTCCCATCGGCACGAGCAGGTTCACGGAGTGGTGCATGAGCTAATCGAGTATGATTCCGTCCAGCGAGCTGGTCTCGT
>CAZGDA010000040.1:0-22702 GCA_964524425.1 uncultured Anaerolineaceae bacterium
CACGAGATTATCAAAAACCGCAGTTAGATTTTACTGATGTTTTGGCAACTATGCAAACAACAATCAAAATTCGTATTCATAAATCTGTCATGGATAGGGTACTTGATTATTGCACTGATGATAACTTTTCGCCTGACGGTGATGAGCATTACATTGTTAGTTTTCCTTTCATAGAGAACGAATACCACTACAATATTCTTTTCAGTTTTGGGGATAAATGCGAGTGTTTAGAGCCGTTACGTATCCGCACAGAGATGAAGCGTAGAATACATGATATAGCTACCTTATACGAAAACTAAAACAAGGAGTCTGCTCTTATATTTACATTCCTTTATTATCGCTATATTGTTCTATTTTGTTGTATTCGTTAATCGGCAAGCAGGGCTGGTTGGGGAGTGCCTTCCCCAAACCCTGCGACTTGGTGCCAAGTTGGTCCGAAGTATCGCTATCCATGCAAAAACGCCGCTCATAGTCCCACTAGGGCGGCGCTTTGTTGTAGATTAGCTCTCTATTTTCGGCTTTATTTTATGTTGTACATTGTATAAGGAAGTAAGGAATGAAGAAAATCCCTCTGGATCGTTCTTCTACATGGGCGGCGGGGCGGGCAAGACCATCGACTCAGCCAGCCTGGCTGAATGGCGCCAGGGGTCAATTCCGCTCCAATAGCCAGTAAAAGCCTGCCAGGGACGGCAGCCTTGTTTTGTGCAGGGGCTTACGTAACCCTGGACGAATTTTCCGCCCTGGGTCATGCCCAGCGACCAGGTGCTAACGCCGGCACAAACGCCGCTACGAACAGTGAGATTGGGTTGTTTTTTCATGCGTGTTTTTTCCTTGTCTTACTAAGATTTATTAATGACGCCATTAAAAACTATAGCGGATTTTTATATCTTTGTCTATATGTTTTTTCCTTTTGATCAAATCTCATCGTCGTGTGCTTTATAAACCAGCTAGATTTTAGCAAAACCGTCTGGGCTGTGCTTTTTTACATACCCTGGTTTTATTAAAACTGCTCCTTTTTGGAAACAGTTCCCTTGCAAAATCTGCTTCTCCATGATATGATGTGGATATATGCGCAAAAGCGGATAAACGCATTTGCGCTCAAGAAGGATTATGGACCAGACGTTACGCGACCAAATTGCTCAGATGCACGCCCAAATTTGTATGGGACTGGCGGACGCAAACCGCATCCTCATTCTGTATACTTTACACGAAGGACCACACACGGTTGGTGAACTGGCGCAAAGCATTGGACTGCCGCAGTCCACCGTCTCGCGCCACCTCAAGGTGCTGCGCGAGCGCAGCCTGGTTTTCGCCCAACGCAGTGGTCAGACGATCATTTATTCTTTATCCGATGAACGTGTCATTCACGCGTTAGAGATTTTACGCCAGGTGATGGCAGATTCGCTGGAGGGGCAGGTTATTCTGGCGCGCCAAATGCCCCCGGCGATGAGCGTTCCGCCGTCTGTGGTGTAAAGGTAAATAATGGTTTTATTCAGGGAGTGAGATGCGTATGCGAGTCCGAGACACATTATCCGTTATTTGTATTGGGATTGGCGTTGTCCTGTTATTCGGCGCGGGGCTGTTCCTGTATGCGGCGGATGCAGAAGCACAATGCGGCACCCAAATGTCATCCTGCAAGAACTGCCACGAGGTGCAAGCCGAAAAACCAGTCAACGCCGATGGCACAGGCTGGCACCAATCCCACGCTTTTGGCGATTTCTGCCAGTTTTGCCATTCTGGCAACGTGCAAAGCATGGTAAAGGAAGAGGCGCACAAGGGTATGGTCGCTCCGCTGGAGGACGTGCAAGCCTCGTGTGCGAACTGTCACCCCAACGACACGCTGGACAAGGCGAACGTTTACGCCGTAGCCTTGGGTGTGGAAGTTGGCAAGGGCGGTGGAGCAGCGGCGGAACCTGGCGCAGACGCGGTGGCTGAAGCGGCGGAAGCCGCCCCGGCGGATGCCGCCCCGGCTGAACCTGTCGAAGCCGCCGCGCTGGTTACCGGCGAAGGCAAGCTGATTGATTACAACAAGCGTTACGAAGAAGCTGCCTCTGGTTCGGCGCCCGTGAATTGGGGCAACGTCATCGTGCTGGTTTTGATCGCCTTGATGCTGCTGGGCGGGGGCGGTTTCGTGGTTTGGAACGAACGACGCCTGCGCGGCGCGGCTGCGCCGTCTGTTGCGCCCAAACCAGAGGCGCGCGCCCTGCCGGAAATCAAAGATTACCCGCCGGACGTGCTTGCCCTGCTGCCGCAACTGGCGCAGTTAACTCCCGCCGGACGGATCGCGCTGCGGCGCCTTTTGGAAGACCCTGCGGAGGCGTCGGAACTGCTTTACAGCCTTTCGCAGTTGGACGCAGACTTGCTGTTGCGCGTGCGCAATCTGGACGAGCGCGCCCGCTCACTGCTCATGGCGCTTTCCGGCGCGTAGGTTTGAGGAATGGTTTTAAACCACCAAAGGAGGTATAAATGAAAGGAGTATTGGATTACATCCGCCGCGAGGAATGGTCACCCTACGTCGCCGGAGTTTTGCTGGGCTTGGTGGGCGTGTTCACAGTGTGGGCTTCCAACAGTCTGCTGGGCGCTTCCGGCGCATTTGAAAGCCTCGCCGGGATGATCGGCAAAGCTGTGGCGCCAAAGCTGTTCGATAACACCTACTTTAACTACGTCATGCCGCCAGGCATCACCTGGGCGGTCGTCTTACTGGCAGGTATATTCGTCGGCGGCGCGGTAGGTGCGCTCTCTTCCGGCACGTGGAAACTGCGCGCCAACGACGATGCGCAGTGGAAACGCATTTTCGGCACGCAATTGTGGAAGCGCTGGGCGCTGCTTTTCGTCGGCGCCATCATTCTGGAATACGGCGCCGGCATCGCAGGGGGATGTACCAGCGGTCTGGCAATTTCCGGTGGTATGCTGCTGGCGCCTGCCGCTTTCATCTTCATCGCTGGCATGTTTGCTTCTGGCATCCTCACGGCATGGATCGTTTATCGCGGGAGGTACTAATATGAATTATGTATTGGCTCTCATCTTTGGTGTCTTCTTTGGCTTTGCCCTCAACAAAGCCGGGTTGACCAAATACAATAAAATCGTAAACGTGTTTCGCTTCACCGACCTTGCGGTGTTGAAGTTTATGATGACCGCCCTGGTGGTTGCCATGAGCGGGTTATACGTTTTACGCGGGCTGGGTTTGATCACCTTCCCCGGCATTCCGGCTACTTATATCGTTGGCAATCTGGCGGGCGGGCTTATCTTCGGGGTAGGCATGGCGCTCGCCGGGTACTGACCGGGTACCTGCGCCGCCGGTGGCGGTGAAGGAAAACTGGATTATATCATCCCCGGTCTGCTGGGGTTTTTGGTCGGCGCAGTCGTGTATGGATTGACCTATCAGGCGGTCTTCCCGAAAATTTCAGCCATAGCCAATATTGGCGCGACCGTTATCCCCGATTTGTGGAATCTCAACCCGTATCTGGTAGTGCTCTTGTTTGCCTTAATGGCACTGTTCCTGTTCTACTTAATTGACCGCGTTGGAATGAGCCGCAAGAAGGAATAGAGAGCCGCGTTAGAAAAACAGGGGACTGAAAACGTATGATAAATTCTAAAACCGAACAATTCTCACGCCGCGAGTTTCTCAAACTCAGCGGAGCAGCCGCAGGAGCGCTGGCTGCCAGCCAGTTTATGCCCCCTGTGGTGGCAAAAGCAGCCCGCACAGCCGATCTCGTAGACGCAGACGGTGACGGATACATCACGACTCTATGTGAAATGTGTGTGTGGCGCTGCGGCGTGCGCGCCAGGGTGAAAAACGGTAGAATCGTCAAGCTGGAAGGCAACCCCGATCACCCTCATTCGCGTGGAAAACTGTGCGCGCGCGGGCAATCGGGTTTGATGACCACCTACGACCCCGATCGTGTGCTTTCCCCGCTGGTGCGCGTGGGCAAGCGTGGCGAAGGGATTTTTCGTCAGGCTTCCTGGGACGAGGCGCTGGACATCGTCGCCAGTAAAATGCTGGAGATCAAGAAGAAATACGGCGCTGAAGCGATGGTCTTCTCATCTACACACAACCTTTCCCAGCCGTTGTTTGAAAACATACTCTACGGGTTTGGCTCGCCAAACTATGGAACACAGCGCAGCTTGTGTTTCAACGCCATGATCAACGCTCACTTGCTCACCTACGGCATCGAAGAACCCGGGCGCAATTACAAGGACGTGAAGTACATCCTTTTGGTGGGGCGCAACTTATTGGAAGCCATCTCCACATCGGAGACCGCCGCCCTGGTGGATGCCCACGCCCGCGGCGCCAGGGTTGTGTATCTTGACCCGCGCTTCACCAAAACTGCCGCCTTTGCGGACGAGTGGCACCCCATCAAGCCCGGCACCGATCTAGCCTTTTTACTGGCGATGATTCACGTTATCATTGTTGAGGAGTTAGGAGATTGCGATTTCGTCAAGCAATACGTCATCGGTTGCGAAGAACTACCTGAAGCGATGAAAGAATATACCCCGCAATGGGCGGAAAAAATCACCGGGGTACCGGCAGAGACGATCAACCGCATTGCACACGAATTTGCCGCAGCAGGAAAGGACGCCCTCATCCACCCCGGCTGGCGTACTTCCAATTTCGTAAATTCGTTTCAGACGGAACGCGCCATCGCCGCTTTGAACGCCATCATGGGCAATGTCCTCACCCCCGGTGGATGTCTCGTGGCGGAAAGCCCGGAAGCCAGCGGTGTGCCGCTGGGCAAGCCGCCCCAGCCAGCCTACCCGCGCATTTCCGCCCTGCGCCTGGACGGTATCCCTTATAAATATCCGCTGGTGCCTTTCAAGCTGGGCGTGTTTCAGGAATTGCGCGACGCCATTCTCAGCGGCAAACCTTATCAAGCGCACGGACTGCTCGTCTCGCGCCAAAACCCGGTGCTCTCCCTGCCCGATCGCAAAAAGACCTTGCAGGCGCTGGGCAAACTGGACTTTATCGCCACCATAGACGTGATTCTCAACGATACCTCCTGGTTCTCGGACGTGGTTTTGCCCGAATCCTCCTACCTGGAGCGCTTCGACCCGGTGATGGCGGTGGAGGGGACTGCGTTCATCCGCCAGCCCGTCGTCGAGCCGCAGGGCGACGCCCGCTCGGCTTTGTGGATTTTCAAACAGTTAGGTGAGCGCCTGGGCTTGCAGGATTACTTCCAGTATAAAGACGAGGAAGATTACATCCGCCAGCAGTTAGAGCCGGTATACGCCGATCTGCAAACGCTGCGACGGGTGGGTTATTTTACTCCTGAAACGGAAGAAAAAGCTGAGACGGAGATCAAATTCAACACACCCAGCGGGAAAATTGAAGTTTATTCCGAGACGCTTAAAAAGGCTGGCTTTCCCGCCTTTCCCGCCTGGGAAGAGCCGCCTTACCCCAAACCCGGCGAATTTTACCTGCTCACTGGCAAGGTGGGACAGCACACGCAGATGGCGACTCACAACAATCAATTGCTGCACAAATACGAAGACAAACCGCGCCTCTGGCTGCACACCTCCGCGGCGAAAGAACGCGGCTTGCAAACGGACGATTTCGCACGTGTTACCAGTTCTGTAGGAGAAGTGGTGGTGGAAGTGCTCGTTACGGAAGGCATCCGCCCGGATTGCGTCTACCTCACCCCCGGGTACGGGCACCTTTCCAAGGGATTACGCATCGCCTATCAGCACGGCGTCAGCGATTCGGAATTGCACGCCACCTATACCGACCCGGTCAGTGGCGGGCAGGCGCTTACGCAGACTTTCGTCAAGGTGCAGAAGGCTTAAGGAGGGAGTATGCCAGCCAAAAATCGTTACGCATTTGTTATTGACGTGTCGCGCTGCATTGATTGCCGCGCCTGCCTGGTGGCGTGCAGCGCCGAAAACCTGGTGCCAAATAACCACACCCGCATTTGGGTGAAGGACAGCGGCTTGAAAGGTGAATTTCCTGACCTGAAGCGCACCTTCGTACCGTACAATTGTATGCACTGTGAAAACCCACCTTGCATCGAAGTGTGCGTCAGCAAAGCCACTTACAAAGACGCCCAAAGCGGTCTGGTGTTGGTGGATCAGGAGGCGTGCATTGGTTGCGGTTTTTGCGTGCAAGCCTGCCCTTACGACGCCCGTTACACGGACGAGAAACGCGGCGTGGTGGATAAATGCAACGCCTGTGAACAACGCATACAGATTGGCTTAGAGCCTGCCTGTGTGGCAACCTGCGTGGGCGCTTCGCGCTATTTTGGCGATTTGAACGACCCCAATTCCGCTGCGGCGCAGGCGTTGAAGAACGCCAGGTCGGTGCTCACGCTGGACGTGCACTACGGTGAGGGTAAGCATTCTGCGCCGAACATCTACTACATCAACGGTGAAGTAGAACACGCCGGCATTGTCCCCAAGCAAGCGCCCGAATACACCCTTGCAGAAGAGAGTTGGAAAAACGCCTTCTTACCGCTGGTGGGCTTAGGAGTGGGCGCAGCCTTCCTTGGGCAGGCGGTCATGTTCACACGCCAGTTGTTGCGCGGTGAATCGGAATTTGAAGACCAATAGGCAGGGAGGGGAGTATGAGTAGCTATAAAAACGTCCCTTTGGAAGAGCGCAAACGCCTGCGTCAGAAACGCATTCGCAAACATCACCTGGCGAACATCCTCACCCACTGGTTCAACGTGGGTATGTGGTTGTTGCTGCTGCCGACCGGGCTGGCAATTCTTTCCTCGCCGCGCCTGGCAATCAGCCCACAGTGGTTACAAGACATGTTCCGCAACCTGTTCGGCGGCTCGGCAAACTTGATCCGCTTTCATTACACCGTGGGGTTGATCTGGATGTTTGTATTGATCTGGAACGTGTTCTTCGGATTCCGGCGTTATTTTCTGCCTTTTGCCCAAAACCGCATGATGTTGGACAAAGACGACATCGAATGGTTGAAGATCAAGCCTTTGCAAATGCTCGGTTTTCTAAAAGGCAAAGCATTGCCTCCCCAGGACGAATACAACGCCGGACAAAAAGCGTACATGTACGTGGTTGTGCTGGGCACGATCGGCATCATGGTCAGCGGTGTGTTGATGACCTTTCATACTATTTTCCCGCCGCTGTTAAAACAATGGGCGCAGCCGCTGCATTTCGTCAGTGTGGGCGCAGTGGTAGCGGGTTTGTTTGTGCACGTCTACATGGGCGCTTTTTTCCCGGAGGAAAAAGAGTCGTTTTTCTCCATGTTCACGGGCGAGGTTTCGGCGTGGTTTGCGCGTGCTCACCACGAAAAATGGTACAACCGCAAAGTTCAGGAAGAAATGGAATGGGAAGAACGCGTGCGCCAGGAAAGCCACCCCCAGCCAGCGCCTGACGTGCAAACGCAAGAGTGATGTAAGAAAACACAGCAATCCCCCTGCCAACGAGGGGGATTTTCTTATTCCCACTGGGGGATTTCCTCTCACGAAAAATGGAGGATGAATGATATAATGGAACGTGTCCATAAACATCGCTTGAAACGGCGCGCCGCGGAAAGGCACAATCCAGGGAGACAGGTATGATCGTGATAAAAAGCCCAAAAACGAAAGACGAATTTAAAGCCTACTATCAGTTGCGTTACCGCGCTTTACGGGAACCCTGGGGGCAGCCCAAGGGAACGGAAAAAGACGACTTTGAACCCATCAGCCAGCACTTCATGGCGCTGGACGAGGCGAAAAGTGAGATCGTAGGTGGAGTGAAGTTGTTTGAAAAGGCTCCCGGCGTGGGGCAATTTTCGCACATGGTTGTCCTAGAGAGCCGACGCGGACAGGGCATAGGGCGGCTGCTCATCGAAACCGTGGAACAGGCTGCCCGCCAGAACGGGTATCAGGTTTTGGGGACGACGACGCGTCTGAACACGACCGGGTTTTTCGAGAAATATGGATATAAAGCGCAGGGAATGCCCACGCACCTGTTTGGCACAACTCAATTGATCTGGGTGCAAAAAGAATTGTGAGGCACACCTTTCCGCTAGGCAGGGATGGCAGGGCGTGGAAAGAGGGCGCGCGCACCTTTCCAGAGCAGCTTTAATAGTCCCAGCGGGGGCACCAGCAGCCAGTTGACGATTTGATTGAAGTTGTAAAACCCCTGGCTGATCCAAATTAACGCCGGGCGCAAGGGACGGTGCAAGAACTTGAGACGGCTGTAAAGCAGCGTTAGAAATATGGTTGCCAGCGAGATGCCAAAGCGTGCCCAATCGTCCGTTTCAATGTGCCAGATCTCCTCCAGCAACAGTTCAACGCCGATGTTGAGAACCAGGATGTAGGCGGCTTTTTGTAAAATCGGCTGGCGCTCCACCAGGTAACTAAAAGCACCCGCCGCGAAGCGCATTGCCAAGATGCCAATCGCCACCCCCAATATCACTACCCAAAGCTTATCGGAGAGAGACACGGCGGCGACCACGTTGTCAATGCTGAAGACCAGATCCATCAATTCCACCGTCAGTACAGTGCTCCAAAACGAGGCTGCCTTGACTGGTTGTGTCTGCGTGTCCTCGTCGCGGTCTGCGTTGCCGCCTTCGCTTAAATCGTCAAACGCAAGCCGAATGAGATAGAGCGCGCCCAGGATCTTAATCCACGGGTTTTGGATGATCATGCTCGCCAGGAACAACATTAAACCACGTCCCACGTATGCGCCGAGCAAGCCAACGCGCAACGCCGCCATGCGTTGAAATCCCAACATAGGGTTCAGAATATTCCCCAGCCACTGAAAAGACGGGTGCCACTCGATCGGTTTGTCATTGGGAAGTGGGGTAACCAGGGCGCCCAGCACTGCCGCGTTGTCAATCGAGAGGATGCCTTCCAAGAAAATCAACTGGAGGACGATAACAAAAATTGACCATTCCATAGGGATACTGTCTCCTTAGCGTTATATCAGGTGGTTTTTTCTAACACCCAAAAGTGGGAAAGACCGAAGAATTTCAACGGTGTGCGTTCAAAAGCCTGCAAAACAGCGCGCAGCACTCTGCCAGCAATTCCAAAACGGACGATGAGGTTATCGTACGCCCCGAAGATAATGCTGCGCTGCACGATACGCAGCGGTAAACCCGCAAACAGACGTTTCAGGTCGGCGCTGGAATAGACGCGCACGTGCGGGCAAAGCCGGTCGCGCAGGCGGCGCGGCAGGTAGTTCACGAACGGGACGTTCCCGAAATGGTAGCGCCCGCGCCAGAAAACCCCGTGCGTCTCAAAAGGATAGCCGCGATTGGGGCAGAACAAAACAATTCTGCCGCCGGCGCGCAGGGCACGCGCCATTTCCGCCACGGCGCGACGGTCGTCGTTGACGTGCTCGATGACCTCGTGGCTTAAGATCACGTCAAACGAAGCGCCTGGAAAGGGGAGTGCCTCCCCGGCTGCGCACACGATGCGTGGTGAGAGGGCTGCCGCCTGATGGGCGCGCTCGAAATCGTATTCCAGACCGGTTACACGGCGGGCGATCGGTAGAAGATGGGCGACGTACATGCCTACCCCGCAACCGTTTTCCAACCAGTCGCCGGCGGCTCTTTCGGCGGCGGCTTGCAGGATCATTTTGAAGCGCCGCTCTTGACCGGCGCGCCACACGTAGGAAGGTTCGCCGCGCAAAGCAGCTTTATCCATATTTTTCTCGTCCATCTCAAGCGTTATCCTCGTTATAAATTTTAAACATGTACGGGTTAATTCCAATCGCGTTGGTCTGCTCACGGATTTTCGCGCGGCGCAAAGGCTTCGATCTCAGCTACCTGTATGGAGGACGTGCCAGGATTCTGGTATTGGCGCGTGGTCAGGTAGATGAGGACGTAACGCGCCGTGGTGGGTGGGAAACTCAATTCCACCCAGTCCCCATTTTTTACTGTGTAGCTGTAATTTTGCGCGGCGAGTTGCCAGGTCTGCCCTTCGTTGCCGGTGTAGATCGTGAAAGAGTCCTGCCAGGCTTGGGGGTGCTCTTCCCACAGGCGCGGGTTCTCCTTCCACAGGTTTGGCGTGCCGGGGTGCGGCAGCCAGCGCACTCCCGCCACCGACCGCGGTTGTCCCAGGTCGAGAGCCAACGTTTCGGGTACGCGCTCGGTATATTTATAGGAAGACCAGAACGTGGCGGGGTTGCTGTCGGTGAGCTCCGGTGTGAACTCCGCTTGCGGATTGTAATAGGCGCGCAAGTGCACGTTCCCCAGTACGTGTTGGATGGGTATGGGTTTTGAGGTGTCCGCATATTGGGCAATATCAAAAAAGGCGGCGGCAGCATCCTTTCCGCCTGTGGCGTTTAAGCTGGGGAACAAAACACCCGCCAGTGCGTCCAGGTAAATCTCGTTGAAGATGGGTAATGACGTACCGGTTATGTGCCCGCGCACCTGTTCAATAAGCACGGGTACGGAAGTCATGGGAGGAGAGAAATAAGGCACTTTTAACTTTTCAGCGGCATATTTAGCCTGACCAGCAAAAGGAATACGGTGCGGTGCTGGAGCAATGATGAATTGCGTGTTGCGATTGCGCAATTCATCGCTAAATTTTTTCGCGAATCTAAGTGCCTCGTCAGAGATGTAAGGGGAGGAGAGTGAGCCGTCCTCTTTTAGCGGGAAAAGGGAATTGTTGTACCAGTGCAGAGAGGGTTCCAGGAGAGACGAAGACAGCGCGTATATCAAATAGGTACCGTCTCTTCTCTCGCGGAACATGACCTGGGATTGTAATGACCCGCCCACGTTGTAATAAGCGGCTTTATCCGCCAGAATGTTGCGCATGCCAGGTAAACCGCGATGGATCAGGTGATTGATGTAAAGAGACGTCGTTTCATTAAACAACGCCCGAAAACTGGGCAGCCGGTAGCTCTTATCTGCGGCTGTTTGCAACTCTTTTTTATCCCAGACCTCTCTGTCAAAGGTGATTTCGTCGTGAAACAACACCAGCGCTTTGGGGTGTAAATTGTAGAGGTCAAAGAGATATTGGGTGGTGTATATGTTCCCCTGCGGCATACATAAGAGAAAATACCTCAAGCCGTGCCGTTCAAAAAAGAGCTGCGGGGCGTCGTCGGCAAAGGCGTACATGCAAAATGAGCTTCCAGCGAAGACGACGTCGGCTGCTTTCAAGTTTTCAATTAACCGACGGTCAATGTTCTGGAAAAACAATAGCCTGTCGTAGGCGATTCTTTCGTCCTTTAGTGAATTATAAGCCAGGACGTACTCGCGCGGGTCAGGTAGGGGCTTGCTATAAGAATAAACCAGTTGGTTGTCCTTGTAAGCGGAATTTTGCCACCACAAGTTGAAACAGCCCGTGAGCGCCAGCAGGACGAGAAAGGCGAGCGGGAAAAATAAAAATTGCGCGGGAAACCGCCAAAGGCGCTGCAATTTGTCAGTCAGCTTTTGCCAACCCAGCCAGGTGGCGTAAAAGACGAGTGCGCACGCGGCAAAGCACATCACGCCCAGGCAGAAAAGGTCTGCCATAGCAAAAACGTCGCGCGGTAGAGTCTTCTTGGGGAGACTGTACGGCAGCGTCGCTACTTTCTCGGCGGTTAAATTCACAGGATAACCATTCACCTTCACGCTGCCGCCGCGCGGGTGGCTGAGGAAGGTGAGGGTGATGGTATCATTCAGGCTGCCGTTGAATGTATAGGTGAGGGAAAGCGGGCGTTTTGGGGTTGCTGCAAGCACGTTTTGCTGGAGGAAGGGCACAAATTCAAGCTTCCACTTCCCTTGGGCTGCAAGTTCTTCCAGCGGCAGTGGATTGCCGTTCACCTGTACGGCGGCAAGACGGATCACATCCGCTGGATTGGATTTGTCCACTTGAATCTTGAGGGCGCGCTCCATCTGCGGCTGGGGTGCGGGAAAAGCAAGCCATAACAATACAGCCCCCAAAACGCACGCCGCCGCGCAGGCGGCGCGCCCAAGGGCGGGCAGGCGTTTCCACAACGGCAGGCTGAATTGCACAACGAGATAATACACAGCCAGGCTGAATGCGCCAAAGAAGAGGATCAATTGCAGGCTGAAGGTTAACGGCGCAAGCTGGTTTGCCAGATATATGCGGTTGGCGGCGCTGGCTGTCATAACCGCGCCGGACAACACAGCCGCCAGGATGCGCGCTTTAGAAGCTGCCATACAGAGGTTTCCCAATTTCGAGAGGATAAGCGCTGAGAGTGAGGAAGAGCAACACTCCTGTCAACACAGCCAGCGCCAGAGGGGAGAGTTCGGCGTTCTCTTTGCGTTGCACTGCCCAGCCGTGCAGGTGCAGGATGACAACGCTCAAGATGGGCAGTGTGTCTAAAATGACCGGCACAATGGCACTGAAAATGTGTGTGCCAGCGCTGGCGCGCCAGCTGGTGATGGCGGGAAAAGCGGAGGCGAGAAAGGCGTCCGAAAAACCGCGCAGCTCCGCCGAACCCAGCCCGTGATAGATGTTTTGAAAGTAAGCCAAAGCGCCCTCAAGGCTGCTGCTGCGGAAGATTACCCAACCGACGACCACGGCAAATTGGGTGAGCAGCGCCCACGTCAGGCGCGGCAGCGGCTTCACGTCAGCGCGGTTCAATCCCAGGATGCGTTCCAAAGCCATGCCAACACCGTGCATCAAACCCCACACCACAAACGTCCAGTTTGCCCCGTGCCACAACCCGGTGAGGAACATAACCAGGATTGGGGTGAAGAACAGCCAGGCTTTTTTGCGCGACAAACGTTCAAGCGGGTAGAACAGATAGATGCGCACCCATTCAGTGAGGCTGACGTGCCAGTTGCGCCAGAATGCGGTAAACGAATTGGCAGTATAAGGGTAGAGGAAATTGACCGGCAGACGAAAGCCAAGCAGCAGGGCGATGCCGCGAGCCATTTGGGAATAGCCAGCGAAATCACAGAAGATCTGTACGCTGTAAAGCAGCGCCAGCAGAATCAAATCCAGGGCGTGGGCGTTGGGGTTAACTCCCATGTTCCAATTTTCGTTGACGATCGCGGCGACGCTGTCTGCGCACACTACTTTAAGGAATGCGCCCTGTGCAAACAGGTAAACACTCTCGTTGACCATTGCAATGCTGATGGGGTTGCCCTGTTCCAGTTGCTTGAAAAAATCGCTGGCGCGCGTGATTGGGCCCGAAATGAGCTTGGGAAAGAAACTGAGGAATAGAAACACGTTGGCGGGGTTCTTTTGCAGCGGCGTGCGCTTGAAATACACGTCCAGCAGGTAACTCAACGCCGCAAACGTGTAATAACTGATGCCTAAGGGCAGGGTTTTATTGGGCGGCGCGGGCAGGGCGATTCTGCCCCCTGATAAAGCGTTTACGTTGGAAATGAAAAAGCCGGTGTATTTGAAATACGCCAATAAGCCCAGGTTGAGCAAAATCAGCATTGCCAACGCGCCCCTGCGCCCGTGTGGATTTTGCAGGCGGCTGATGACGACCCCACCGAGATAATTTACCCCCGCGCTGGCAACCAGCACCAACAGATAGACGTACATCGGCGTGAAGGTGCGCGAGCTGGCGATCTGCGCCCGCACGTCCACCTGCTCTCCCCAGGCGTAAAACAACACGCTGGCGAGGATGAGGGCGGCGACGTATACTCCGCCGAATTGCTTACGCCCTACGGTAACCCGGGCAAGCACACTGCCCAGGAATAGAATTGCGAAAAACGCTGAGAAAAAATCCATTTATCTTTCCAGTTCAGGGAAGGGGTAGCGGAAGAAAACTGTGCGGGAAAGTCATGTCAAATTTTGTATAATCGAGAATCAACCTGTGTTGCGCGGTTTCCCTGGTTACACTGGGAACCGTGCCAGTCGGTTTATTCTGCGTGAAAAGCTCGCCTTTATTATACACCTCTATCACTATCTCATCGGGGTCTATCCCCATTTCCCGAAGGATGATTTCCAGCATGCGCAGCGGTTGAAGATCGGTCTGATTACTCCAGGCGAATTCATTAAGAGGTGATTGCCTATCGCTTATCAATGTACTCCTGTTCAAATGAACTTCTATGTAGTCAATCTTGGAATCTGTCCGTAGATGTTCACGAATTTCTTGTATGGTAACCAGGTACTCTGTGTGCGCCGGCAGAACGATGTTCAAGAGAATGTTTTTGGAGGCAGAAGCGCTCCACCAGAACACGAGCGCCACCACGCAAATTCCTCCGGCGATTCTGCTCACACCGATAAAACCTTTTTCGCTGATCCACTTGCCTGCCAGCGATAAGCCGTTCAGCGCCAGGACGAGGATTCCCCACGCCGCTGCGATCAACGGCATGTATCTGCCTGTGAGCCACGCGCAGCCATTATCGTTCAAGAGCATAAGGCTCACAGAAAACAGACACAATAGTGTTGCCAGAAGATATTTTTGAACGAATTGCCAAGCCCACTTTCTATTTACGCTGGTTTGAGCCGCCCTTGCCATGTCCCAGCCATCCAGCGCCACGCCAAAAATGACCACACCCAGCCCGACGAATCCAGTCCACGTCCAGTTCAAGGACAGGTTGTGGAAATTAAAAAACATCCTCAAGGTAACCGGAAAACACAGGCTGAGGTTGTGGAAGGATGTGGCGAGAATGTTTCCGTAATGTGTAGGCGCATAAACGTAAGTTGCCATTTGCGGGTGGCTGACGTAATACCCTCGCCAGGCGAGATAATATCCGAGGAGAAGCACTCCCAGAAGCAGGATGGCTTTGCCAGCAACCCTGAATCGTTCCCGATTTTTCTCAAATTCGTGATTGCTGAGCACTGGCGCAAGCAGCATAACCAGGGGGATAAACGCAATCGTCTGGTAAAAACCCATACAAACGAGCAGAGCGCCGACAGTGAGCAAAAAGGATATCCCTTTAACGAGGGGGCGTCGGCTGGCGAACGTGGAATATACTGTCCAGGCGGTCAGCGCGGCGATGAGAAAGGCAATCCCCATGCGATGCAGGAGGGTGAAGAACACCTGCGTAGCTGGTAACGTGGCAAACCCCAACCCAGCGAGCAGGGAAAAAGGTGCAGAATATCTCCACTTGCGAAACCAGGCGTAAAGCAGGCTAGAAACAACCCACAGACAAACCAGCCCGCTGGCGCGCGAGACGTAAATAGCGTTAAAACCGATTTGAGAATACAACCAGTTCAACGCATAGCGGGAAAGCGACGCCAGCGGAGTGCCCTTTGCCAAGATAAAAGGATTAACCCGAACGGCGATGTAGCTGTTTTCTTCAAACCAGGCATATTTAACAAATAGCATCGGTGCGTAAACGAAGTAGATAACAAAGCCAAGCAACAACACAAACAAGAAATCTAGTGGCTCAATCCCCCACGCCTGTATCCGCATCTCCAAACTGCGCAAACTGCTGCTTAAAAAAAATGAGTGTGTTCGCTTATTCATGGAAGTACATTCCCCATTCTTCGGGTGTCCAGGAATATCCTACCGGGCAAGGTCTCTGCGCCATTTCATCGCGGTCAGGTTTTGGAATAGCACGACTAGTCCGCTGCCTGCCAGCATTACCTCTACCAGCAGAGAACGGAACTGATAACGGGCAATGGGGGTGGTGGTGATGCAGATCATGCAGGAAGTGTAGACGATGATGGCGAGACAAAGCAGCACGTAATAACGCCTGGACGGCTCTTTAAGCAAAAGCACAAAAGTCAGCACCCAGGCGAGGAAAATCAACGGACGAACGAGCGCAAAGAAATACTGCGCCCAAAATGCGAAGAGCGCATCAAATATTACGTGAAGATGAACGCCTACGGATGGGCTGATAAACCCATCCAGCATGGCATAGGGTGGGTAGCCCAAATACGGATTGGGGAGATAAATTGGTTTATCTCCATAGAAAAAGATCGCCTCTCCATACCTTACGTCAGATTCAGCCGAGAAACTGGCAGGGAGTCCCCAGAAATACGCCTTGAAATTTTTAATCAACATTTCCACTACTGCCATAGGATGGTGTTTTAATTGTTCCAGCGCCACACTCAGGAAAAGACTCTCCCCGTTGGGGTCGTCCTGGAATATTTTCCACAGCATGTAGTAATATCCCCGCGAGGGCTTTGTAAACATTGCCTGGACCAAGCCATCTGTGTTATCTGCGTAAGGTTCCAGGAGCGTCTTCTTGTCTCCGGCGAAATAATACTTGTCCGTTATTTCCGTGATGGATAGCCCCGCGAATGAGGCGCGCACCGCCGCCACCATTTTTTGTGTAGCGGGACCATCCATAACGAATGGCGCGTCCCCTTTCACAAAAGTGCCCATAGCAAGGTATACGTTAGAAAAAAGCGCCCGCCAGGTGATGCTGGCGTTGCGGTCGTGGGCAACGTAAAACCGGGAATGTGTCGTAAGCGAGGTGAGCGCAAACGCTAAAATCAGGACAGCAATTCCCGCCGCATAATGCGCCTTTGGCTTGGTATGTTTAATGGCGGCAAACACCAGGAAAGGGATAAATACGTAAGTATAAACCGATTGAAGAAAGGTCAGCCCTGCCAGGGCAAGTACGGCGAACCAGAAATACTTCACCTTTGCCGAATGATAGTAATGTAGGAGAAAGCAAAGGCTCAGAAAAAAGAAAAAGAGCAGGCTGGTTTCCAGCATCAGCGTCTTTGCAAAGACGTAAGGAATGAAGCTGAAAATGACCAGCGCGGCGGAAAGAAAAGCAGCCGCGCGCTGTACAACTGTAACTGCGCTATAGACGATAAGCGGAACCAGGAACGCCATGAATGATTGTAGCAGAATCATTCCCCACGCCGTGTTGCCCCAGGTTACCCCGCTTAATAGAAGCAGAAATGGATATCCCACGCTGCGTGGAATTGCCGGGTACGCCAGCGACTGCGTGAACCCCCCCGTCATGGATTGTGCGTAATAATAATAACTGGTGCTGTCAGGGTTGTAACAACCCCATAGCCCTAAGGAGAAATAAGCCGTTACAATCAAGCTGGTTATGGCAAGGCTGGCAATCTCACCAAAAGCGAAGTACGTTCCCAAGAAAATGAGCACGAGGGCAATAAAAAGAACAGCCATCGCGATTCCCGGGCGGTTTTTCCATAACACATCCGCGATGGGGTCATCGGGGAAATTATTCAGCGAAGCGAGCACGGAATACGCCCCCGTCCTGCCGATGTTTAAATCCTGTCCTTTTCTCGTTCTGTTCAAGATAATAATGTGATCTACGAAATATTTTTTCCCCAGGTCAATTTTCCATAGTGTGTCCGTAACTACAGCCTGCTTTCCTTCTGCCAGATCGGTGCGTTGTCCGTTCTCCGTTTTGCTGCCAATTATCCTTACTTGCCTGACGGGGGGAGACAAAGAAGGGTCGCTATGGATGGATAGAAAACGCACCTGCTTTTGGAGGTTCAGCGGGCGGGGTGCGTCTGTGTAATCGTAAATCACACTGCCATATATTTTATCCTGTCGAAAGAGACCGCTCGTCATTACCAGGATGAGCAACAGCGCGCCCAGCAGAGATAATCCAATCCCAAGGCTGCGCCTGGAAAAATGGGTAATGATAAACGAAAAAAATTTTTTCATGGCAGTAAGCTACTTGTATCGTTTTGAAAGGCGGAGTGTTTGCGTTATTATGGCTTCAGAGTTGATGTTTACGGCAGCCAGAAGATGTCGCCGACGAAGATGAAGGTATCCTGCGCGTCAATTCCTTGCACAAACTCTTCTAAAGCAGCCACGCGGCGCGTTTCCATGTTGTAGGTCTTGAGCAGCAGACGATAGCCGTGCGCTTCCTGCTGCGTGCCTGTCAGCAGCAGCCACTTGCCATCCGGCGACCAGGCGGAGTTTAACAGCGCATTGCCCAGTTTTTTGGGCAGGATGAAGCTGCCTTTGTTATTGGCGCCGATGACGAAATAGCGGTAGTCCAGTTGCTTGCCGGAATAAGTGCTGCGCTCGCTGCCGATGACGGACAGGCGTTGCCCGTCTGCCGACCAGGCGTAATGCAGCAAGACCGTGGGCGGACGGAACTGGCTGGCGCTGTGCGTGGCGCTCACTTCCAACTGGCGCGGTAGCGCTGAATCCGCCAGGTTGCCGATGAAAAGGCGCGGCTCGCCGTATTTGTTCTTGCCGGTGAAGGCGTATTCGCCGATGTGCGGGCTGCTGGCTGGATTCTTGACGTCATTCAATATCAACGCCGGGTGCTGTATGTCCGTAAGCGAGGAAACCCGGGCGCCGTTTTCCACGCATTTACCGGTGCCGTCACACGCTCCGTTTTCCCAATACAGACTGTTCTCGTCCAGGGTCGGATACAGTTTTAGGGGGTTGTCCTTTGCCGTAGTGAGTTCTTTCAAGCCCGTGCCGTCTGGCTTGATGAGGAAGATAGCGTTTTTCCCCGAGGCGGTGGAAGTGATAAAAGCGATCTCATCCCGCTGCGGCAGCCAGAGTGCGCCGCGTTCGCTGGTGGCGTAGAACGCATCGCTCAACAACACCGTCTTCGACCCGTCTGCGGCGGCGGTGTACAAGGTATTTTCCTTGCTCACCAGCAGGCGGCAGCCCTGCGCCGCAACGCCCAGCAAACGGTAATTCTCAGCAGCAGGCGATAGCCCTGCGCCGCTGATCACCTGCCAGGCGGAAGGGCTGGGATTGGCGACGTCTAGGCGATAAATGCCCAGGGAATGCAGACCGTCCAATTCGCTTTTCAATACGCTGAACACAGCCATCGCCGCGCCGCTGCCGCCTGCCGGACAGTCGCCTTTTAAGGCGAGCGCCGCTGCCAGGCTGGGCGTGGGAGCGGGGGAGGGTAAGGCGCTGGGAGTAGGCTGCGCCGTCAGCGGCTGTCCGCTCACCGCGCGACGTAATGCGTCGAGGGTTTGCAGAGCGGTGAAACTGCGCACGAGTTGGGCGTCGTAACTGATGTGGAAACCGTCGGCGTGGTCACGGCGCGTGTCCATACCATGGTCAGGTTGTGCCTGCACGGCGCGCCAGAAGTTCCACAACGGCAGGTCGTACTCGTTGGCGATGCGTGCCGTTGTCAGGTTGATGCTGTGGTCGCCTTCCAGGTTGTCCGCTTTTGCCTCCACGATGGGCACGATGCCGTGTTCCAGGGCGTACTCAACCGTCTTGCGCAGGTAATTTTCGTAGTTCTCGGCGGTGCGCCCTTTGTACCAGTATTCCATGCCGATGAGCAAAAAAGAAGGCTTGTGCAGGCGGATTTCGCACACCAGCGGAGTTTCGCCGGGTTTGCAATGTTCCGGGTTGGCGCGCAAGGGAGAGAAAATGGCAGGGAAGTTGAAACCGCCCTGCACTGCCATACTCTCGCGCCCCCACGAACCGGCGAAGGCGTCTATCGTCTCCTGCAGGTAGGCAAAATCACTGCCTGTGGTGTGGTAGGCTGGTTGGGGATAATCTTTGGCAAAAGGAACGTTAAGTTTATACGCTCCGGGTTGGTCGTACATGCACAAGAAAGCCTCGCAAATGTTCTGGCAATCGCCCACTTTAGAGAAGGCGGCGGGGTTGTTGCCCATCGCCAAACCTTTGTGATAAACCTCTTGCATGCGTTCGCTCAAAGCCGGAACGACCTGCCACTCCATCCAGGTTTCGGCAGGGGGGCGCGCTGCGGAAAGAGGCGCTGCGGTAGGGGAGTCTGCCTGCACGGCGGCGCTGTCTTGCGGGGCGGGGAATTGAGAAGCGGGGGACGCGCTGACGATAGGGCTTTCTCCGGCGCTCTGACTTGCCGCGCTGGCGCCTGGCAGAGGAGAAGCCACGTCCGATGGCTTTCCAACGGCAGGCGCAGGCGTTACAGGTGAACTGCACGCACCGAGCAACAGGGCAGCCAGAGCGAGAACGAGCGCTTTTCGCATTATCCTACAGCCTTGCAGTAAAGTGGTTACTGCGCGTAACCGCACATTTTCCATTGGTTATCTTCAAATACGGTTTGAAACATTCTGCCGTCTAGTGAAATCTCCATGTTTTCTCCACCGGCGTAGCTGTACACGAATTTACCCATGCAAGAGACGGTGGCGAGGTTATTGGGCTGGGTCGCTTCCGTTTTACAAGCCAGTCCCTCCAACTTAACGGTAACCCCCTCGAAAGCGGCGCCTTCTGCCAGCGCCTGCTCTTCCCACGCCTTGCAGGAGTAGTTTACCGCTTTGGTGGCGTCTTTTGCCACCAGCGCTTTTAAGTATCCCTCCACAGAAGCCTGCGCGGCAGGTTTTGGCGCGCAGGCAGACAGGAAAATCCCTAAGAATAATGCGACTTTGATGATTCGAGATAACATTCTACACTCCCATTTCATGCCCTGAACGCATAGAATTTGAAAAAGAAACCAGGGTATGATTTTTAGCAGAGTATATTATAATATGAGAAAGGAAAAAAACCAACTCTGGATTTTCCGCAGTGCTATTTACACGGAGAGGGATGAAGAGGAAACTCGTCGGCGTTTTGATTGGTGTGGTGATATTTGTCATTGGCTGGACGGCAGGTGCATTAACCGACCTGCCTTCGCTGACGCGCGGCAACGCTGCCCAGGATACCGTATTGGTAACTTCCAGCGCTGCTGTGGCGCAAGAAAACAGCGCAGTGGCACAAAACCTTGCTGCGCTTTTCGCTGCCCCCACCCAAAGTGAGATAGACACCGTCTTACAAGATTGGAAAAACCGCAAACCCGCCGTGCAAGGCTGGCGTGTGGAGAAAAAAGGTACCCTGAACGGATTTGAAGTGTGGGTAGTTTCTCACCTCGTGGATGGCAACCGCCATTACGGTTTGGTGCGTTTCCCGGCGAAGTTTAAAGCGGGCGGTTCCTACCCCGTGCTGGTGTACAATCACGCCGGTAACGATGGAGTAAGCCTGCAGGCGCTGACACTGCTGGATGAGCAATTTCTCCCCGGCGGCTGCCTGAAGGACAATTTCTTTTACGTGGTTGCCTCGTACCGCGCCGAAAAGCTAGACGCAGGCACGTTGGGTGAATATAAATCGGAGGGGCAGCCCAGCGTGTTGGACCGCGACGTGGACGACGTCATCAGCCTTTTGGATGGCGCACTGGCAAACATCCCCGAGGCAGACGCACAACGCGTGGTTTCACTGGGCATCAGCCGCGGCGGTGGGGTGAGCCTGCTGATGGGCGAGCGCGACCAGCGCGTGCAAGCCATCGTTGAACTGGCTGGCGAAACAGATTTCCTCATGCCTTCCATTCAGGAAGAGGCTGTTACCCTCGTCCACACGCGGCGTCTGTCCGTCAACCCGGTAATGATGACCGCCATGTTCAGCGTGCACGCTTACCTGGATGGAAAAACACCCCTACAAGAGGCGCGTCTGGCGCTGCTGCGCAGTTCGGCTGTGTATTTTGCCGACCGCCTGCCGCGCCTGCAATTCCATCACGGCGCCAAAGACCTGATCGTGCCCATCCAGCACAGCCAACGCCTGAACCTCGCTCTGCAATCCGCCGAAAAAGCCGGTCCAGATTATCTTTACTTCATTTACGATAGCGGGGAACACAACATCTTGACCCTGGAAGGCTGCGGCGCACGGGTGGAGAAATTCCTTTGCCAGTGGACAGATTAACCATGCCGGCTTATCAGTGGGACGCCGAAGATTACGCCAAACATTCTACCGCCCAGCAGAAATGGGCGCGCGAGTTAATTGAAAAGTTAGACCTGCACGGCGACGAGCGCTTGCTGGACGTCGGTTGTGGTGAAGGTAAGATCACCGCAGAGATTGCCGCCCGCTTACCGCGCGGGCAGGCGCTGGGGGTGGATAACTCGGCGGAGATGATCCGCCTGGCGCAAGAAGAATTTCCTCGCCAGAAGTTTCCCAACCTGTCCTTTCAACTTGCCGATGCGCGCACCCTGCCTTTTGCGGACGAATTTGACGTGGTGTTCTCCAACGCCGCCTTACACTGGATCCGCGGTCACCAACCCGTGCTGTGCGGCATATCCCGCAGCCTCAAGCGCGGCGGGCGGATTGTGCTGCAAATGGGCGGTCAGGGCAACGCCGGCGAAATTCTGGCTGCGCTGGACGTGCTGCTTGCTCAGCCAAGCTGGAGTAAATACTTCTCCGGTTTTTCGATACCCTATGGGTTTTACTCTGTGGAGGAGTACTCTGTCTGGCTGGCGGAGGCAGGATTGGAAACACAACGCCTGGAAATCATCCCCAAGGATATGACCTACCCGCAGCGCAGCGGGCTGGAAGGCTGGCTGCGCACTACCTGGTTGCCCTATACGCAGCGCGTCCCGGCAGAGAAAAGGGAGGATTTTCTGAATGCCCTCCTGGACGTATATTTAAGCAACCATCCGGCGGACGAACAGGGCGTCATCCACGTCTACATGGCGCGCCTGGAAGTGCAAGCCGTCAAGCCTTAGCGATTGTTATGTTGTCGTTATCGCAACGCCAGGGGCGGCTACGACCTCACTTGGCGCTCTCGGTTTTCGAGGGCGTAGCCCGAAGCCATTTGTACATCAATAGAGGGAGTAGGTTAAGCACGGCGGACAGGGAGCAAACTAAGGTGATGAAGATATCCTTGGCGGTGAAAAAACAACCAACGAGGTTGGGTTTCGCTTGTGCACGGACAGGGGAATGGAATATCGCGGCGCTCAACCACAATCTACGCGCAAGGTTGGTAAGCAGGTGGGAAATTAACCACCAAGGGCACGGAGGCGCGGAAATTATAAGAAAAATAAGGTAGGATGCTCCGCGATTTTTGCCTCTGCGCGTGAAATATGGGCAATCACGCAGAGGCGCGGAGGCGCGGAAATTATGAGAATCTTATAGGAGGATGCTCCACGATTTCTGCCTCTGCGCGTGAAGGATGAGTAATGCACGCAGTGGCGCGGGGGCGCGGAAATTATAAGAAAAATAAGGTAGGATGCTCCGCGATTTTTGCCTCTGC
>CAZGDA010000041.1:0-22033 GCA_964524425.1 uncultured Anaerolineaceae bacterium
TACAAGTCTATTTACTCCATCAATCTGGTCTCGTTTGGTTTCTCCGAGGTAACTCGGTGAGTGGCTCAAAGCGAATGACCAGCCTGACGTTCAATGCTGCGGCAATCTTTTGTAGGAATTTCACCGTCGGGTTTCCCAATCCGCTTTCAACGCGGGAAATGTTCGCTTGTCTCGTTCCAATCCGTTGTGCCAATTCGGTTTGCGATAAACCTGCTTCCAGGCGTAAATCAAGCAGGTCATTGGCTAATGTGATGAACACTTCCAGATTTCTCTTGGCTTCTTCGTAACCTGGCTCATTTTCTAACTTGCTGAAATATTCTTCTGGTTTCATAGTAGTAATTCCATTACTTATGTGTAGTAAGATAATGTTTTTTAAACTCGATGGCTTTCTCTATTTCAGAGGAAGGTACTTTTTGAGATTTCTTGACGATACCATGGGTAACAATAATCATATTCCCGTGATAAAAGAAAAACAAGAAACGATATCGAGCGTGGTGCGTTTGGACTCGCAGTTCCCAAATCCCATTCTTAAGGATGTCAATATAAGGGCGTTTTAATTGATTCCCATGTTTTCTTAATCGTTTAAAAGCATTTTCAATAAATACCAGTTCTTCTTCTGAGAGAGTGTCTAAAAATTCTTGTGTCGGGCAGCGACCAGTTTCCTTCTCATAAAACTCGATTGTCCACTCGCCTTGTTCCATCTCACATTCCATGACGTCCGACTGGAATATATCATATATGATATAATTAATATAAAACATAAGAAGAATATTGTCAAGTATTGGAATGCGAACATCTTACTTATAAACTCGTTGTTCATCGTTTCCGGTCATTATGCAAAAAGTTAAGACTGTCTGGTGATTGTGGGGCGATGTGAAGCGGCGGCTGCGGTGAAGAGAATCAAAGACGTTGCGAATAGGAAGCATTTCCCCTAAATATAGCAAAGCTCAGCTGAAAAAATATCCAACTGATTATCAAGCGGCAAATGGGGGAAAGACGCTTTGTTTATAAGTAGGAGTATTAATGTTAAAATCCATTTAACTTTGCAAGGATAATGATGTTACCAATTTCAATGATGTGTGATGTGTCCTCTGAGTGAGTCGTAAAACTCAAATTGCCTGACTACGTGTGCCCGGGACGATACGAGTTGCTCGTGATTCTAATTGAAGAATCAGATAAGCCCTATCCCCCCAAATCGCAAGCACAAAGATGGATGAGCTTTGCGGGAATGGTGCGTTTTTGGGACGAGGACGCCGTTCAGTTGCAACGCCGCGTGCGTAACGAATGGACCTGAGATACCTTTTAGACACCAATGCTATAATTTATATCTTGAAAGGAAAATTAGAACACTCCCCTAAAAGAAGGGGATTATTTTGTTTCTGTCGTCTTAGAAATTGAACTGTAAGCGACCTCAAATCGTTATATTTGAACACCTGACCGGCTAATCGTCAAATTATTGCTACTCATGCAAGTATACCTTAATTTCAATTTTCAACCATGTGCCTTGCATCTCTTTTGTCGTGATGCGCCCGAAGAGTAGTTTCCCGGCATCCATCAACCGCGAAAAAATCACGTTGTCAGCTTTCGGCACATAACCAATTTTCACGCCATCTGCATTCTTGATCATGATAGCCTGTTTATCATGCGGATTGTCTGGCTCACGGAAAAAGTCTAATTTATCATCTATATTGAGGTACGGTTCTAATTCCCCAATACCCTCGATATAGCTTGTACCTGCGATGTGGGTATCGAATAGAAATATGTCCCTCTCGAATGGCGTGGGGATAGCCAGATTGCCACCCTTGCCGTGGAGTAGGCTGACCAGACTGCCGTTTTCACTTTTAATCAGTTCTCCCATGCTCTCACCTCAGCATTTCCTCAATCCTTGTCGTGTAAGTGGCAAGTGTCTCGTTTAATTGCCTGATGGTTGCCTCAAGTTCGACCTTGCGAGCCTCCGTCTTTTCTGGGCTTTGAACGAGAGATTTCATCGTATAAGGATACTCAGACTTGATTTCGGATATTTGGTCTTTTACAGTTTGCAATAGTATTGAAAGCCGTTCTTTTTCTTTTATCAACTGTGACGCAGCATCTGGCATATCATTGGGTAGCTCAGGTTCGGCAACCATCGCGCTGATTATGCGTAGTCCGTTAAGGTCGCCGTTTTCATACGCATCAACCGCATTATGAAAGAGGCGCATCTGGGCATAGCTTAAGTCTGGGTGTAGGTCGGGATGCAATGATTTAACGACAGTTCGGTATAACTTTTTTAGTTCGCGAGTTTCCTCTTCGGATAGAAAATTCCCCTTGCTGCGCTCAAGGGCAGAGTTCATTTTCGCAATCTGCTCATTTAGCTTCGACTGATACTCGGCAAATTCAATGTCCAAGATCTCATCAATTATGGATAGGACGACTTTTTCTTGCCGGTTCTTTTTTGCCTGGATCAGTTCTGCTTTTCTCTTTAGGCGCAAAATTGCACATTCAATCTTGTAAACCTTGTATTCAAGCCCGCCAATGGCGAGCATATACACCATTTCAATGTTTTTGCACTCAACGAGAATCAACTCGTCCCGTTCAAGAACGAGCATGGAAAGTTCTGTGCGTAATTTCTCGACTTCGCTTTTCAATATCTCAAAGTCTGGGGATATGATAACGACAGGCGACTCTAAAGCAGCGGTTGTTTCGGTTTTTGCTACGATAAATGACCTCCATTCGTTGGTTATAACCCGAAGTTCCTCGTCCAAGTAGGCGAGGAGTGAACCTCTTTTGTAAGCGATATACAGCTTCTTAAATTCCCGCTTAACGTAGGTGCTGAGGTCTAACATACGAGCGTTCAGCTTATTAAAAAGCATGCGGTTGAAAGCGTTCATTCTCGTTGCCCTCCCTTAATTATCAGTCCACGTCTCGCACTGCCCGAATACAGCGGCGGTGGCGTTTTGTATGTCCTGCGGTGGGACCTGTATCTCTTTAGCAGCTTTATGACCATACGGCGCATACCAGCGCGGGTTGATTCTTTCTTTTGTCAGCGGGCGGTGTGCAGGCAGGCGCACCTGAGTCTGCCATTGACGTGCTCCTCTTTGAAGAATGTCTAAGATATTCCAGGTGTTACTCTGCCTATTATAACGCGAGTATCATAATCACACGCCATACGAATTTATAATAGCTCAGCTTACATGGGTAAGAGCGCACTAAATTTTATGAGAAAACAAAGGTGATCATAAGAGAAGAATGGCGAAAATTATGGTGTTACAGTTTGAAATCTCCCAGCCAAATTGCCCACGGGATGGCTTTTGCCAACGCCTCGTCAGCCGTAATCAACGCGATATTCTTTTTTCTAGCGAGGACGGCGTAGCAAGCATTGTAGGCAGTTAAGTGTTTATCATTTGCCAGGGCAAGTGCTTCTTCCATCAAGTCTAGCGTTGACATGGATTTCAACGTTAAATGTTTTAAATCAGCCAGGTCTTCCAGCGAGTCTTCAAGGGAGCGCCCAAAACAACGCACGTATTTCAAGAGGATATTCGCGCACTCGATGTAGAACAAGTCTGGAACGAAAAAATCTGCGGGCGGATTCTCGCTGAGGGTATTAAAAACCGCATGGGCGAAATCGGAAAGCGGTTCGTTTATAAACAACTTAATCCCAACGCTGGCATCCACAACCAGACGTAACCGGTCGTCGTTCATCGTTCCCGGTCCTCACGCAAGAGGGTAAGACTGTCTGGTGATTGAGAGGGCGGTGTGAAGCGGCGGCGGCGGATGGAAGCCAGCGCAGCGGTTTGTTCTTGGCGCGCTTCTTCCTCTTCCATTGCCTCAGACAACATCTCCACAACTTGCGCGCTCAAGGAACGATTGCGCCTCCTGGCTAACGCTTGCAGACGGCGGTAAAGATGCTCTGGTACACTGCGGACGTGTAAAGTGTTCATGAATATAATATACCAGAATTGGTTGCGCAATGCAACCTGAAGCCAGATAAAACAGCGCCGGCAGCTCACGGCGAAGAAAAGCAATTCCGGCAGTCGTGTGCGCTCAAGAAGGCTTGCGCCTCATCCAGGCTGGGCAGGGCGGCGCGCCCGCCTAAACGCCGGCTGTTCAACGCCGCCACGGCGCTCGCCAGGGCGGCAGTCTGCGCCAGGCTGTAAGCGCGCAGCAAGCCGAACAGAAACGCGCCGTGGTAGGCGTCGCCGCAGCCGGTGGTATCCGCTACGGCGGGGAGGAGAAAGGCAGGCTGGTGAAAGGCGCTGCCCTGGTTGTCGAAAACCCAACTGCCGCGCAATCCGTCTGTGATGACCAGCACGCGCATACCTTCTTGCAGCAGGGCGTGGGCTGCGCCGGGAATCTCCGCCCGCTGTGTGTACGCCTGGGCGAAGTGTTGGCTGAGGATGCACACGTCGCACAAGGGAAGCAGGCTGCGCATCTCCGCGCGGTAACGGTGCGCTCCTCCGTCAAAAGAGACCTGCACACCGGCGCTTTTTGCCAACCGGGCGGCGTGCAGGCAGGCGCGCCAGTGTCTGCCGTTGACGTGCAGGAACTTCGCTGAACGCAGCAAGGCTTCAGGCACGTCCGTTGCATCCAGTTCTGCGGCGCTGCCCGGCGCATAGGCGATAGAACGCGCCCCGCTGCCTTGCTGTACCCAGACGCTGGCGAGTGAGGAAGTGCAGCCCGGCTGGATGAGGATGTGCTCGACGCTCACTCCCTGCTGGATGAATTCAGCGCGGATGCGTTCGCCGCGCCAGTCGTCCCCCAATCTATCCAGCATGGCGGTGCGCGCCCCCAGGCGGCTGAGGGTTGCCAGGGCGGTGGCGACCGGACCGCCGCCCTGGATGGTGATTTCATCGGCGCGCTGCACCTCATCTCCCTGCGGAAAATGCTCTACCAGCGTCAGCACGTCCAGCGTTGAGACGCCGAGTCCCAAAACGTCGTAAGCCTGCATGGCACCATCTTACCATAAAACGGCAACGTGCAGAAAAAACTGCCCATTCCCGCATTTGCTGTGCAGTTAACCCCACAGCCAGCGCTAAATGTGCTAAAATAACCAAAACGGGAAAAGCGCAAGGAATAAACGATGAGAAAAAAAGTTGACACTCCCTCTCTGCAAGAAGATTTAACTGAAGATGACCTGAACCGTTTCCGCCAGGCGGCTGTGGTGGCGGTGGATTGCGAAATGACCGGTTTAAACCCGCACCGCGACCTGCTGTGCCTGGTGCAGATTTGCGACCGCAGCGGGACGGTGCGCATCGTACGCACGCAACACTGGAGGGATGCGCAGCACCTGAAAGCCCTGATGCAAGACGCAGCAGTGGTCAAAATTTTTCACTTCGCAATCATGGATTGCGCTTTTCTCATGCAATCCCTGGGGGTGGAAGTAAACAACGCTTATTGCACCAAAATAGCCAGCAAGCTGGCGCGCACCTACACCGAGGAACACAGCCTGGTTACCCTGGTGAAAGAAATTCTCGGGGTAGAGTTGAACAAGTCCGAGCAATCTTCCTTCTGGCTGGCGGAGGTGTTGACCGCCAAACAACTGACCTACGCAGCTAACGACGTGTTGTATCTCATTGAATTGCGCGAGCGCCTGAGCGCCATGCTGGAACGCAAAGGTGCGCTGCCGACGGGGGTCTCCTACGTCGAGTTGAACCAGAGCTGCCAGCAATTCATCCCGGCGCTGGTGCATTTGTGGGTCAATGGTTGGGATTTTGGACGGCAGGAGCGTTCGGCGGCTGCCGTGTTTGGCAGATAAAGGCTTTATAGAAAAAGGTCTGCTAGATACAGTATGGCAAATTCCTTTCCCCGCACCACGCGCTCGCTTAAGATGGATAGCTTCCAGCTTTCCATGACGGGCTTGATTTTCAGCATCCTGCTCGTGCTCGCCTGGATGGGTTGGTTTTTTCTTGCCCCCATATCCTTGTATGAAGCGAGTAATGAGGTGAAGATGCAGGATGACGGCTCCTTTCTGGTTCAATTTCCGGCAGCCAAGGTCGAGCGCATGGCAGCCGGGCAAAACGCTATCGTGCAGTTTGAAGGGAAATTCCAGGTGGAGAATAAATCCAACAGTGGCGGGATGAGCGTGAGCAGCAATGGCGTAGAAGAGCGCACACTCTCTTCGCAAGCGCTGGTGATGAAAGTCGTCCCGGCGGATAAAAGCAGCCAACAGGGGCAGGTGGAACTGGCGTTGCTGGATGATGTATTCTATAACGTCGTTTCCCAACAGCCAAACGGCGCGTCCGGCATAAAGCTGCAAGCGCAAGTGGAAATTGAAAGCGTAACACCCTTCGTGCTGGTTCAGCGGGCGGCGCGCCAATATTTTGCCGGGGCTGCGCAGCTTCCGGGTGGTCCACAAAACCATTGAATCCCATAAAAGGAAAACATGCCTGGCGTGGAAGAAGGTAGCGAACAACGCAAAGAGCGGCGTTTCTTTGTCCCCGAAGTGGTGCAGACCTCCGCAATGGATTGTGGTCCGGCTTCGTTGAAGGCGTTGCTGGAAGGCTACGGTATTCCGGTCAGTTATGGGCGTTTGCGCGAAGCCTGCCAAACCAGCGTGGACGGCACCTCGATTGACGCGCTGGAAGACGTTGCCAACCAGCTTGGTTTGGAAGCCGAGCAAATCATGCTGCCGGCGGACCACCTCTTCCTATCTAAAGCGAATGCCCTGCCGGCAATTGTCGTCGTGCGCCTCTCCAATGGTCTGACCCATTTCGTGGTCGTGTGGAGCAAACACGGGCGCTTTACCCAGGTGATGGACCCTGGCACGGGCAGGCGTTGGCCCACCTGGCAGGAATTCCTCGGCGACGTATATTTGCACGATTTTCCGGTGCCAGTTTCTGCCTGGCGTGAGTGGGCGGGCAGCGATGGTTTCCTAGAACCGTTGCAACAGCGCATGGAAACTCTGCACGTAGACCCCCAGCACGGGCAGCGACTCATACAACAGGCGCTGCAAGACCCCGGCTGGCGTTCTCTGGCTGCCCTGGACGCCTCTGTGCGCATGATAGACGCCATCAGCCGCGCCGGAGGGATTGAACGCGGGCAGGAAGCCGCCCGGTTGGTGGAACATTTTTATGGACGTGGTCTGACACAGCTTGCGCTAGAAGAAGATATAGAACTACGCTTTTCCCAGGGCATAGAAATAAGCGCAGAGGAATTGCGTTCCAGCACGGCAATCCCCTTGCCCTACTGGTCTGTACGTCTCTACACAGACCCTCTGCCGGGTGGTGAGGAAAAGGAAGAAGCGTATCTGAATATGCACGGAGCCGTGCTGGTGCGCGTGGTCGGCAAACGCCAGGAAGGCGTATTGCGTCTGGCGGAGGAAGGCGAAGAAGGTGCGCCGCGCCCTGCCGAACCGCTTTCCCCTGAACTGGTGGCTGCGCTGACCGAAGCGCCGGTGGAGCCGTTGGGCGAAGTCTGGCGGTTGATGCGCGACGACGGCGTTTTCACGCCCACCCTCATCGTGCTGGCGCTGGCAGTCTCCACGCTGGGCGTGCTGCTAGAGTCCTTTCTTTTGCAAGGATTGTTGCAGGTGAGCAATTTCTTCCCCTTTTTAGGGCAACGCACGCTGGCGGTGGGTATGTTCTTTGCCTTTTTCATCCTGCTGGCGGGGCTGGAATTTCCGCTGACTGCGTCTATTATGCGCACGGGCAGGCGCCTGGAAACACGCCTGCGCCTGGCTTTTCTGGAAAAAATTCCCCGCTTGAGCGACCGCTATTTTCACAGCCGCCTGGTTTCGGACATGACGCAACGAGCGCACGAATTACGTCTGCTGCGCATGTTGCCCGATATTGGAGTCAGTTTCCTACGCACCCTCTTTCAGCTCGTCCTGACCAGCCTGGGGATCATCTGGCTGGACCCCGTCAGCGCTCCGCTGGCGGTGGTTGCCACGTTGTTTTTCATTGGCTTGACTTTGGCGACCAAGCCGTTTATGGACGAGCGCGACCTGCGTGTGCGCGTGCACCTTGGCGCCCTGGACCGCTTTTACCTAGACGCCATGCTGGGCTTGATTCCGGTGCGTTCACACGGCGCAGAGCGCGCCCTGCGCCGCGAGCACGAAAGCCTGCTCGTGGAATGGGTACACGCCAGCCTGGAATCGCTGCAAACGGGCAGGGTTCTGCAAGCCATCAGCGCTATCAGCTATTCGATCTTCGCGGTGTGGATTGTGTTTAATTACGTCGCCCAGGGCGGGCAATCCAGCGGCGTCTTGCTGCTGTTTTATTGGACGCTCAATCTGCCTGCCCTGGGGCAGAGCCTGGTCATGCAAATCCAGCAATATCCCATGTACCGCAACACCATTTTGCGCGTGTTGGAACCGATCAAGGCGCCGGATGAGGCGGAAATCTTGGCAGAAGAAGACATCCCCGCCCAAACCCAAACCACAGACGTAAGCGAAGAGAGCCTGGAAACGCCCCCCGTGTTCCCAGCCAGTGCGGAAGCGGTGTGCATTGAAATGCAAGACGTGCAGGTCAAGGCAGGCGGGCATACTATTCTCTCGGAAATTAACCTGCGCATCCAGGCGGGAGAACACGTCGCCATTGTTGGCGCATCTGGAGCGGGCAAATCCAGCCTGGTTGGCTTATTGCTCGGCTGGCACCGCGCGGAAAGCGGGCGCATCTGGGTGGATGGGCAGGCATTCCTCGGCGAGCGGTTGCAAAACCTGCGCCAGCAGACCGCCTGGGTTGACCCGGCGGTGCAGTTGTGGAATCGCAGTCTGTTGTACAATTTACAATACGGCAACCTCTCCGGCACGTCTGCTTCCTTGCAAGAGACGATCGGCAGCGCCGATTTGTTCGAGACGATGGCGCGTTTTCCCGACGGATTGCAAACCATCTTGGGCGAGGGCGGCGGGCTAGTCTCTGGTGGAGAAGGACAGCGCGTGCGCCTGGCGCGGGCGATGATGCGCTCCACAGCGCGGCTGGTGATTCTGGACGAACCGTTTCGCGGCTTGGACCGCGAAAAACGGCGCGTTTTACTCGCCGCGGCGCGCCAGCACTGGCAGTCCGCCACCTTGCTGTGCGTAACGCACGACGTGGGCGAAACGCAGGCTTTCCCGCGCGTCTTGGTGATTGAGGAGGGAAAAATCGTCGAAGACGACGCCCCCGCAGCCCTGGTTGCCAACCCGGCTTCGCGTTATCTGGCGCTGCTAAAAGCGGAAGAGGACGTGCGCACCAACCTGTGGGCGAGCGCCGAATGGCGGCGGTTTTGGATTGAAGATGGTCAATTGAAGGAATTAAGGGATTGAAGACATCCCAGTGAAGGAGGTCAAATGACGGTATTCATCAGCATTGCCAATCAAAAAGGCGGCGTGGGAAAAACCACCACAGCGGTCAACCTGGCGCACGGGTTGGCTTTGAAGGGCGCCAAAACGCTCATGGTAGATTTGGACCCGCAAGGGCAGTGCGCCGCCCTGTTAGGATTAGAGCAGGAAGCCGGCGCGTTCAATCTGCTCGTTTCAGAAGCGCCGCTGAAGCAGGTCGTGCGCATCACCGAGCGCAAAAACCTGGACGTCATCCTGGGAGATAAAAAGACCGCCACCGCCCAGGCGGTTCTGAGCGTGCAGCGCTCACCGGTATCCTTTGTGCGCTCCACCCTCGACGAGGCTGCACACAACGGCTACGCTTACGTGATCATGGACACGGCGCCCAGCGCGGGAGATTTACAGTCCCAGGCGCTGTGGGCTTCCGACGTGGTGTTAATTCCCTGCGCCACCGATTACCTCGCCACAGACGGCGTGTTCAGCATTATGGATACACTGGAAACCCTGGGCAAGGAATCTAAATGGAAAGGCAAGGTGCTGGGCATTTTGCCTACTTTCTTCGACGACGTAACGCGGGAAAGCAGAGCCACGGCGCAAGACCTGGCAAAGCATTTTGGCGCCTTGTTGTTAAGCCCCATTCACCGCGCCACGGTGCTGCGGGAGTGCGCTGCCGAAGGGAAGACGATATTCGAACTGGCAAGCACCAGCCGTTCGGCAAAAGAGTATGCGCTTTTGGTGGAACAGGTTTGGAATAGCACACAATGAGAATTGACGAGACTGTTCTGGTTTGGGAAATCCCCAGGTTGGGAGACCTGGTAGAGATGCTGGCGCGCAAGAGTGGGCTGACCTGGCGCCCGCGTGAAGCGCCCACACCGCCGGATGTGCTAAACCAGACTGACGTAGAAACGCTGGGCAAGTGGTTGGACGCCGCTGCGGCTCAATTTGACCTGGAAGCGGAACCCATCGAGGCGTTGTACCGCGACGTAGAGCAATTGATCTGCAACGCCGCACCAGCCATTCTCACCCTGCCTGGTGCAGATTTGGGAGATGCGCCGCGTTTCCTGGCTTTGCTGAAAGGCAGCCCGCGCCGGGTGAAAATCTTGTGTTCCGATTTTGCAGTGCGCAGTTTTCCGCTGGAAAAAGTGCGCCAAATGTTGTGCAACAGAATTGAGGCGCCGCTGATTGCGCCTTTACAAGATGGTCTGCGCGAAGCCGGCGTGCCAGAGGAACGCATGCCGCGCGTTGTGCAGGCAATTTTACGGGAACAACTGGCGGGGGCGCGCGTGGTTTATGGTTGGCTGCTGCGCCTGTCGCCTGGGGTCAGCTTTATCCAGCACATTCGCCAGGGCAATCTCGTGACGCCTTTCATTTCCATGCTCGGCGCCCAGGCGGTGCAGCAAGTCATCAGCCTGTTCTCGTGGTGGCTGCTCGGCTTGGGCGTGTTCCAGGGGCGCTTTGAATGGGGCTGGTTGAGCGCCTGGGCGTTGATTTTATTCACGGCGATCCCGTTTCAGTTGATTTCTTTGCAAGCGCAAAATTCCCTTTCGGTGGGCAGCGGTAATATCTTTAAGCAGCGTTTGCTTTACGGAGTCCTTAAGCTGGAACCGGAGGAGATTCGCCACCAGGGCGCCGGGCAATTCCTCAGTCGCGTTATGGAGGCGTCTGCGGTGGAACTGTTAGCGCTCAGCGGTGGGTTTACGGCTGTCATGGCTTTGATTCAAGTGTGTACTGCGGCGTGGGTGTTGGCGCAGGGGGCAGGTGGATTAGTGCATGCTTTGCTGTTGCTGCTGTGGATTTTAATTCTGGCGGGGGTCAGCGTTGTTTTTGTGTATCAGAGTTTTGCCTGGTCGGGGGCGTATCGCAGTATGACGAACGACCTGGTTGAGCACATGGTGGGGCATCGCACGCGGCTTGCCCAGCAGGCGCAGGGACACTGGCACGACGAGGAGGACTCGAGCCTGTCGCAATACCTGGGGTTGACCGCGCAACAGGGGTATACGAGCATGTTCCTGGCTTTCATACCGCGCGGCTGGATCTTGCTCAGCGTTGCCTGGCTGGTCGTGCCGTTGATTGGCGCCCCTTACAGTGCCCCGACTCTGGCAGTCAGCCTGGGAGGCATCATGCTTGCTTATCAGGCGCTGCAAATGATCATCGCCGGGGTGCAGAGTGTGATGGGCATGGGCATTGCTTTGCAGCAAACGCGTCCGCTCTTGCAGGCGGCGGCGCGGCGGCGCGACGTTCAGCCTTTGGTGCTGAACCAGTCGGCGGCAGAGGCTGCGGAACCACAAGGTGCGCCTGCGCCGAACCTGGAGAATGCGTTGCTACTGGCGCGCGGGGTCAATTTCCGCTACCGCCAACAGGGTCGGCTGGCGCTGCAAGACTGTTCGCTGCAAATCCGGCGCGGAGACCGGGTGCTGCTGGAAGGTCCTTCTGGCGGGGGAAAATCCACGCTGGCTGCGGTGCTTGCCGGGCTGCGCGAGGCGGAGGCGGGTTTGCTGCTGCTGCACGGCTTGGACCAGAAAACCCTCGGCAAAGAGGAATGGCGGCGGCGCGTTAGCGTTGCCCCCCAATTCCAGGAAAACCACGTCTTCACCGGTACGTTTGCCTTTAACCTGTTGATGGGCAGGCGCTGGCCTCCCTATCCGGTGGATTTGCACACGGCGGATGAAATCTGCCGCGAGCTGGGGTTGGGGGAGCTGCTGGAACGCATGCCAGCCCGTTTTCAACAGATGGTGGGGGAAAGCGGCTGGCAGCTTTCGCATGGGGAACGCAGCCGTTTATACATCGCCCGCGCTTTGTTGCAAAACGCGGACATAATCTTTTTAGATGAAAGCTTCGGCGCGCTTGACCCGCAAAACTTGCAGCGCGCCATGCGCTGTGTGTTGGAACGCGCCAATACGGTGGTGGTGATCGCTCATCCATAAGAAAGGCGAACGTCCACCCTTAAAAATGATTTGACAATCTATATACGATTGGGTACAATGGACAAAGAGAATGCCCTATGATGCTTGATAAAACGCTAAATTTTGTTGCTCTCGCCGGCTGGGTGCTTTTCGGGATAGGAGTGCTGGTATATTTATGGCGGCGCATCCCGCTGACAGGCTTGCGTTCGGCTCTACGGGGCTTGTTTTCGGGACGCACGTTGTTGATTCTCGTTTTTCTCATTTGTGTCAGCCTGCTCAGCGCGGCTTTGGTCTTTATCGAGCCGCAGCGCATCGGTGTGGTTGTATCTCTGCTGCGGGAGGAAGGCTATCGCGACCAGCCCTTGCGTTCTGGCTTGCACTGGATCGTCCCTCTCGCCGAAGAAGTGCACACTTACCCAATTTACTGGCAGACGTACACCATGTCGGGCAAGATGTTGGAGGGGCAAATACGCGGCGACGATTCTATCTCTGCCAGAACCTCGGACGGACAGGAAGTTTTTATTGATTGCTCGGTCATCTTTCGTATTGACACGTTGCAGGCGGTGCGCATTTATATAGATTGGCAAGACCGGTACGTGAATGATTTTGTGCGCCCGGTCCTGCGCGGGATTATCCGCACCAAGGTCTCGCAATACAAGGTTGATGAGGTCAACAGTTCAAAACGTCTGGACCTGGAGCGCGACCTGGGGAAAGAGGTCAGCGCCGCGTTTAGCGATAAGGGATTCATCTTGGACCGCTATATCTTGCGTAACATCGCCTTCTCTAAAGAGTATTCCGCCTCGGTGGAACAAAAACAGGTCGCCTACCAGGAAATGACGCGCACGGCGTATCAGGCGCAACAAATGAAAAACCTTGCCGAAGGGCAGGCAAACAAGATAAAAATAGAAGCGGCTGCCGAAGCAGAAGCTATCAAAATAAAAGCCAACGCCCAGGCGCAGGCTTTGCAAGTGATTTCTGACGTGCTGGTGCAAAACGAGAAACTGCTCATCTACCAGTACATAGACAAATTGGCGCCCGGCATCAAGGTCATGTTGGTCCCCAATAACGCTCCTTACCTTCTGCCGCTTTCAGATTTAGGTGTAGCCGGTGCAGGAATGGTTACACCTGTACCGTCTCCCTTATCTACATCCATTCCGGGAGAAGCTTCACCAATCGCGCCCGCGCCGTTGTTGACGCCAGGACCGCAGGGCAGCGCCACTCCTGTCCCCACGCTGGCTCCTTGATGTTGATTTGAAAAGGTGTAATATTCTTTTGGTTTATAGTTCGTTATAAGGAGAATTAACATGGAAATGATTGTCGTTCTCGGAATAGTCGTAATTGTAGCCGGTTGGTATTATTTTGGGAAAGATACGCGCAAACACGCAGTGGACGAAGCGGTTAAAAAATCTGTGGCTGCGGTGGACGGCGCGGCGAAGAAGTCTATTGCTACGGTGGACGAAACAGCCAAGAGATCCTTTGCGACGGTGGATAGTGTGGCAAAAAAATCGGTTTCTGAAGCGAACAAGTTGACTGCCAACGTTGTGCAGACTTCCAGAGGGCTGTTGAGCAGGCTGAAGATTGGACGTGCGGCAGACGTGAGCGAATTTCGTCAATGGGCAAGCGGGGGGGCGTTTGAAAACAGGGCGGCTACGTTTAACAGCGGAGGCGCAGCGGCGGAATTTAAATCGTGGGTAGAATCGCTTTCTGTGGACGAGATCAAGGCTTTAGACGCGCTGGTGAACGACTTTTGCGCCGACCAGCATTTTAGTTTTGGCTGGCTGGGTGACGCTGAATTGGAACAGGGCGACCCCGACCTGAAACAAGCGCTGGAGGAGGCGGTGATGTTATTTAGCCTGGCTTGTTGGAAAGCCAACCGCGTGCAGAAAGACGTGGAAGCCCTGGCGGTGTATGAGAACTGGCTGGAAGACCCGTATAAAGGTAAAAACTTAACCATTAGCCAGGCGTTGTTTGCCAGAATGGTAGACGAGCGCAAGGTCAAGGCTTCCCCAGAATTGTTACTGGCGCCGGAAAAGGAACGCCGCGAATTTGTGGTCAACACCGTCAAGGATTTTGCCAGCCGCGAGCGCAAAGCCTTCAACGCCATGCTCAAGGGTGTGCTGGCGGAGGCGGGCGCAACCGCCGAAAAGCCGCTGGTGGAGGAAGCCGTCGCAGCACAGCCTGCCGTCGTGGAAGGCGTTGAGGAGCAGGTGGCAGCCCACAAGCGCGTCAGCCGCCGTAGCGCCTAAGTGAAACTCAACCCCCGCCCGCGGGACGGAACAATTGCAGGCTGTCGCCGTCGTGTAATTGGCGCAGTAAATCGCGCTCCAATTCTTCGTTTACAGAAGCCTTGACCGGCGTGGTGATGTCCAGCCGGTGCAGCACGTCAGATATGCGGCTGCCTTCCGCCAGCTCCAACACAGCCTTGCCTTTCGCCTCGGCGGGCAGCTTCTCGCGCAGCATTCCAAATAGACTTACACTTACCTTCATTAGATGCACCTCTGCCTGTGATAATAGCAGGCGCGCCGTGCCTTGTCAAGACGCGGACGAGGGATCTGCGTATATAAACCACTTTTCGTCATTTTTCACTCCTCAGGTAATGCCACGTTGCCTTGCGGCTTGGAAGATTACACAATGTGTGCTTTTTAAAAACAAATCGGATATGAGCGCGCTGGCGCTGAAGCATCTCGCCATCAAACCTTACGCTTTAACGCTGGCGGACTGCCTGCCGTACTCAGGCAGCGCAACAACAAATCTGCAATCCAGAAACCGGTCAGAAATTCCAATCTTTCTCTTATGTCTTGTTTACCAAATTCCTACGCGGCTTCCCTTATAATCAATACGTATAGAAAAGGAGAGAACAATGAACGCTGCTCATTTAGAAAGAAACAATGAACGCTGCTCTTTCTCAATTTAAGGGACAGTCTTATCTTAACCTGGAGACCTTCCGTAAAAGCGGTGCAGGCGTCAAGACGCCCATCTGGTTTGTGGAGGATGGCGGGACGTTTTACGCCATAACCGATTCCAAATCTGGCAAAGCCAGGCGCATCCGCAACAACGGACACACGCGCATCGCGCCCTGTAAGGGAAACGGCGACGTGCTTGGAGAGTGGATAGACGCTCACGCACAATTGCTTGTGGATGCAGAGAAGCAACGTTACGTCAACGCTTTGTTAAGAAAGAAATATGGCTTGTGGAAGCCGATATTTGAGCTGTATAGTAAGATAATAAAAAGGAAAGTAGCATTTTTACAGATTGAACCCAGCCCGGCATAGCTCTGGAACCAATCCCCTGCCGTGGGCTGAAATGTGGAGGAAACGACATGGACTTAAATAAATATACGCAAAAATCCCAGGAAGCCATCATGGCAGCCAAGAGCCTGGCGGAAGAACTGAATCACCAGGCGATTGAACCGGCGCACCTGCTGTTGGCTTTGCTGCGCCAGGACGAGGGTGTGGTAACGGCAATTGTAATGAAGGTCGCCGGGGGCGTGGCGGCGCTGCGCGAAGCCGTGCAGGCAGAATTGGACAAACGCCCCAAAATGTACGGCAGCGGCGGGGAAGTCGGTTTAGCGCGCCCTGCGGCGGACGTGTTGAAGGCTGCCGAGCGCTTTGCCAAGGGAATGCAGGACGATTACGTCTCGGTGGAGCACATTCTGCTCGGTTTGAGCGAGAGCGCCGAGCGCAAGCTCCTGGATCAATTTGGACTGACTCAGGAAGCCATCCTTAAAGCGCTGGTGGACGTGCGCGGCACAAAACGCGTTTCCAGCCAGAATCCGGAAGACACGTACCAGGCGCTGGAAAAATACGGGCGCGACCTGACCGCCCTGGCGCGCCAGGGCAAACTTGACCCCGTCATCGGCAGGGACGAGGAGATCCGCCGCGTGGTGCAGATCCTCTCTCGCCGCACCAAGAACAACCCCGCCCTCACTGGCGAACCCGGCGTGGGTAAAACCGCCATCGTGGAAGGGCTGGCGCAACGCATCGTCAACGGTGACGTGCCCGAGGGGTTGAAAAACAAGCGCGTGGTGCAGTTGGACATGGGCGCCCTGGTGGCAGGTGCCAAATATCGCGGTGAATTTGAGGAGCGCCTCAAAGCCGTGTTGAAAGAGGTAACCGAGGCGCAGGGAGAAATCTTGCTCTTTGTGGACGAGATGCACACCGTCATCGGGGCTGGCGCAGCCGAAGGGGCGATGGCCGCCGGCAACATGCTCAAACCCATGTTGGCGCGCGGTGAGTTGCACCTGATTGGTGCAACCACCCTGGACGAATATCGCAAGTACGTGGAAAAGGACGCCGCTTTAGAGCGCCGTTTCCAGCCCGTCTTCGTGGATGAGCCGAGCGTGGAGGATACGATCAGCATCCTGCGCGGCTTGAAAGAGCGCTACGAGGTGCATCATGGCGTGCGCATCACCGATGCGGCGGTCATTGCCGCAGCCACACTCTCACACCGCTACATCAGCGACCGCCACCTGCCCGATAAAGCCATTGACTTGATTGACGAAGCCGCGGCGCGCCTGCGCACGGAAATTGACAGCAAACCCCAGGCGCTGGACGAGGTGGACCGGCGTATTATGCAAATGGAAATTGAACGCGAAGCGCTGAAAAAAGAAAAGGACAAGGCTTCAAAAGAACGTCTGGACAAGCTCGTGAACGAGCTGGACGAGGAACGCAAAAAAGCCGACGAGTTGCGTCAGCGCTGGCAGCACGAGAAGATGATCATTGCCGACGTGCAAAACATCAAGGAGCAAATCGAAAAAACGCGCCAGGAAATTGAACGCGCCGAGCGCGCCGCCGACCTGGAAAAGGTCGCCCGTCTGCGTTACGGGGCGCTGCGCGAATTGGAAAGCAAACTGAGCGAGCGCGACCAGACCATCAAGACGCTGCAATCCAGCGGCGCGCTGCTGAAAGAAGAAGTGGACGCCGAGGATATCGCCGGTGTGGTGTCGCGCTGGACGGGCATCCCCGTTTCCAGCCTGTTGGAAGGTGAGACTGAAAAGCTGATCCGTATGGAAGAGCGCCTGCACCTGCGCGTGGTGGGGCAGGACGACGCCGTGCAGGTCGTCTCTAATGCTGTGCGACGCGCCCGCGCCGGTATGCAAGACCCCAACCGACCCATCGGCTCGTTTATCTTCCTGGGACCCACGGGAGTGGGCAAGACCGAACTGGCGCGCGCCCTGGCGGAATTTCTCTTCGACGACGAACGCGCCATGGTGCGTATTGACATGAGCGAATACCAGGAAAAGCATACCGTCTCGCGCCTTGTGGGCGCACCTCCGGGCTACGTCGGTTACGACGAGGGCGGGCAGTTGACCGAAGCGGTGCGCCGCAGACCGTACAGTGTGGTGCTGTTCGATGAAATCGAGAAGGCGCACCCCGAAGTCTTCAACGTACTGCTGCAATTGCTGGACGACGGACGCCTGACCGACGGGCATGGGCGGACGGTGGATTTTCGCAACGCGGTGGTAATAATGACCAGTAACCTGGGCAACGAGTTGTGGATGTCTAACGGGCGCGTTAACGGAGAGGCGCCCAAGGTGGCGCGCGAACAAATCACACGCGTGCTGCAGGCGCATTTCCGCCCCGAATTCCTCAACCGCATTGACGAAGTGGTCGTTTTCCACCCGCTGACGCGCGCACACCTGACTCACATCGTGGACATTCAACTGCTGCGCCTGGCGCAATTGTTACAGGAACGCGGCTTCAAACTGGAAGTGAGCCAGGCGGCGAAGGAATACATCGCCGAAGTGGGCTACGACCCCGATTTCGGCGCCCGCCCGCTGAAACGCGCCATCCAACGCGAAGTGCAAGACCCGCTGGCGATGGCAGTGCTTTCCGGTCAATTCCACAGCGGAGACACCATCCACGTGGGGCGCGGCGCGGATGGGTTGACGTTTACGGCTTAAGCAACCCGCCGCATACCTGGGAAATAAAAAGAGGCTGCCCGTTTTTAGGTGGGCAGCCTCTTGTGTGATTCTGCGCTTGGTGCTCAGCGGCGGCGTTTGCGTCGGCGGGCAGATTTGGATAGC
This sequence comes from uncultured Anaerolineaceae bacterium, assembly GCA_964524425.1. Taxonomy (GTDB): domain Bacteria; phylum Chloroflexota; class Anaerolineae; order Anaerolineales; family DRKV01; genus JBAXBF01. Next base: position 18,161 of record CAZGDA010000041.1, read on the forward strand.
GGTTGGCTGGGAGCGCCAGCCGGCGCGCTTTCCTTTTGCGAGGTTTGCGCCGTGTCGCTTTCCCCTTCGCTTTCATTTTCGCTTTCATCGCCACTTTCAGCATCGTTTTCATCCGCTTCAGCGACTGCGCTTTGCTGTTGGGCTTGTGTGCCAGCCGGCGTCTTAGCCGGTGCGGTTTGTTCGTCTTCTCCGGCAATTTGCGCACCCTTGCCGCCGCGTAGGGAGGTGAACATGGCGTTTACCACGCCAACCCGAATGCGGTCCATCAATCCCTGGAACAATTCCGAGGCTTTGCTCTTGTATTGCACCAGCGGGTCGCGCTGCCCGTAAGCCTCTAAACCGATGGAGACGCGCAGCGCTTCCATCTGGGTGAGGTAGTCAACCCATTCCCACGAGATGACGCGCAACAAGAGGTCGCGGTAAGCTTCAGTGAGCGCCTGACGTCCCAATTCCATGATCACCTGCTGAAGCATATCCCTGTCCAGCGCTGTAAAAGGCTGCGCCTGTATTTCGGCAAAGGTGTCCTCTCCCAGCGCCTGCGCCAAACCTTTCTGCGCCTGGTCGGTCAACTGCGCCGGGGATAAATTCGCCAGGCGGCGCAATTCCGCCCAGCCCCAGGCTGCCTGCATTTGTATTCGCGTGGCTTTCAAGTGCTCCAGCACGTCTTCGGTAACTTCCTGGGGCGGTCTGCCCTCCAAAAGGTGGGCGGCATGGTAGAAATAGGACAAACGCTGGGTGCGCAGGGCAACTTTTTTGTGCGTACGCCGGTCAAAGGCGGTGCGAATTCCCTGCGAAACCTGCTCCAAGATGTACACGACCTGGTTTTGCTGGATATTCTCGGTTTGCACCTGGTCGAGCAGCTTATCTATGTCGCGCGAGACGGCTCCACTACCGCTGTTGAAATATTGCTGGCGGCGGGTGTCGTACAATTGTGTAACCGAATCTAGCAGCCGGTCGGAAATTTCCTGCCAGCTCTGCTCCACCAGGCTGTCCACGCTGATGCCGGGCATCTCTTCCACACGCCGCCCGATTGCGCCCAAGAGGCGCTTGACCGCTTGCAGCATCAGGCTGTTGTGTACCTGGGCGTTCAATTCCTCTTGGAAGGCGTGAAACTCCTGGCTGTGTTTGTTCAAACGCTGCGCTGCCAGGTCTTGCAAGGTGCGCTGCTGCGCAGGAGCCAATTTGAGGGGCAAACGCACAGCCCCGTTGAGTTCTTCCAATATCTGGCGGGCGCTGGGTGAGGCGTTTTCCTCGTCGTATTCCCCCAACCCCTCCAGATAGGTTCTCAACGTGTCCAGCCGCTCTTCGAGCGCTTCCTCAAAGCGTTCACGGCTGATCGTCAAGACGTTCGCCACACCTTTCAACAGGTGTTCCTCTTCTGCGTCCACGGCTTTACGGGCAACTTCTTCCAGCGCCTGTTTTGCTTGCTGTTTGGCAACCGCGCCAGGGATGTACTGGTTCAACACCACTTTCAGCGTGTAGGAAGGCATGATAAACTGCGTCGCTCCTTCCAGGGTAACGGAAAGCGGCGGCTGGATTTGTTCCAGCCAGCTTAGCAGCCGCCATGGACCTTCCTCGTCCAGCAAGGCTTCCGGGACGCGCCGGCGCACTTCTTCGACGAGCATCTCGGAGACGTCTTCGCTCAGGTCTTCTTTGGTGAAGATGACGTCGCGCTGCCCGTAGATGCGGGCGCGCTGGGCGTTCAGCACGTCGTCGTATTCGAGCAGGTGTTTACGGGTGTCAAAGTGCATGCCCTCGACGCGGGTTTGAGAATTTTCGATGTGCCGCCCAACCAGTCCGTGTTCCAACGGAACGGAGTCGTCAATTTTCAAGCGCTGCATCAGCCCATCCACCTGCTGACCGCCAAAGAGGCGCATCAGGTCGTCTTGCATAGAGAGATAGAAGCGCGAGGAGCCTGGGTCGCCCTGGCGGGCGGCGCGCCCGCGCAACTGGTTGTCAATGCGGCGGGATTCGTGCCGTTCCGAACCAATGACGTGTAAACCGCCCAAAGCCTTGACGCGCGCCATGTTTTCCATGTAGGTCAGAAATTCCTTGATCTGGGTTTCGTAGATGCCGTATGCCGCCTCGTCCAATTCCATCAAAGCCGTGCGGCGTTCTTCCATAGACATATCGTAAGGGTCTTTATGCCCGGCGCGGCGCAAGATGCGGTTCACATCTCTGATGACGTTCTCAGAAATATCACCGCCGAGTTTGATGTCCACACCACGCCCTGCCATGTTGGTGGCGATGGTTACGGCGCCAAAGGCGCCCGCCCCGGCGATGATTTGGCTTTCTTCGGTGTGTTTGCGGGCGTTCAGTACCTTGTGCAAAATGCCGCCGCGCAAATCGGAGCGCAGGCGTTCCATGCGCTCCTGGTATTGCAGCACGTCCTGGGTGTGCAAATCCAGCAAACGCAAGAGCATGGAGAGGTTGTCGGTATCTTCCAGGTTGAGGTTGATGCCCAATTCGCGCCCCAATTTGCGCATATCCGCCACTTGCAGCTTGTCCAGCGATTCGTTGAGGAATTGCAGCGCCGGAACCTGGAACCCATCGGCGTCGGTTTGGTTATTTTTGATAAACCAGGTCTGGCGCAGAAGCAGCACCAACATCAGGCGGTTTAGGAGTTCCTTGTCCAACCTGGCAGACACGCGCTCTGAAAGCTCCACCGAGGTCGTGCCGACCAGCACGGGTCTGCCCAGCACGTGGCATTGTAATATCTCGCGTACTGCGGCGCGCAGTTTGGCGTCTTCGGTGCGGTAGACAATGTCCGGGTAGTCTTTACGTTTCCATAGCACCGGGTTGCGCTCGGGGTCTGTGCGGTGGGTGTAATAGGTATATTTGTAACCGTCCTTGTCCCTGGCTTCCAACATCACCAGGTCGGAGGCATTGCGGCTGGCGACGTAATCCAGATTTGTGGGAATGCCGACCACGTCCAGGTTGTAGATTTTACTAAATTCTTCCGCTTCGGTGGCAGCCGTACCGGTCATGCCGGCTAGTTTGGCGTACATGCGGAAATAATTTTGAATGGTGATGGTGGCAGAAGTAACGTTTTCCGCCTGGACGCGCACGCCTTCCTTGGCTTCTACGGATTGGTGCAAGCCGTCTGACCAGCGCCGACCGGGCATCTGTCTGCCGGTAAATTCGTCCACGATGACGACTTTGCCGCCCAGCACCAGGTAATCCTTGTTGCGCTGGAAAAGGAACTGGGCGCGCAAGGCTTGTTCCAGGTAGCCCAACATGCGCGCCTGCTCTGGGGTTACGTCTTCTGGGCGTTCCGGGTCGCGCAGCGGCACGCCAAGCAGGTCTTCCACGTGCATCTCACCGATTTCCGTCAAGTTGACGGTGCGGTCTTTTTCGTTGACTTCGTAATCCTCGCTGCGCAGTTGTTTGACCACCTGCGCCATGCGCACGTACCATTCCACGTTCTCGCTTGCCGGGCTGGAAATGATGAGGGGTGTGCGCGCTTCGTCAATCAAGACGTTGTCCACCTCATCCACGATGGCGTAAGAATGCCCGCGCTGGACGCGGTCTGCCAGGCTCATGGTGAGGTTGTCGCGCAGGTAATCGAAGCCAAACTCGCTGTTCATTCCATAAACGATGTCGGCAGCGTAAGCCTCAGCGCGTGGCACCAGGCGCAACTGGTGCTGGTCTTCGTGGGGAGATTCCCGCTGCAAATCTACCAGGAAGGCTTTTTTGCCGTTTTCGGTGCGGGCTGCCATTTGCAACACGCCCACGCTCAAGCCAAGGGAGGTGTAAATTGGCGCCATCCAGCGCGCGTCACGCCGCGCCAGGTAATCGTTGACCGTGATGAGGTGCACGCCGCGCCCCACTGGAAGTCCCTCAAAGGGGGTGAAATCCCAATTTTGTTGGTCA
>CAZGDA010000042.1:0-14903 GCA_964524425.1 uncultured Anaerolineaceae bacterium
GTCTTAGAGTATCTATTATACCTTAAATTTCCACATTGTCATGTAAATCTGGATAATGATATTCTTCGATGCCGGCTTGCTTAAAACAATCCTGCAAGGCAAGGGCGGCTTTTTCTTCACCGTGTACCAGGAAGATTTGGCGCACTTCGTGTTGGACGGCTTGGGCGTATTCCAACAACAGGTCTTGCCCGGCGTGGGCAGAGAAGCCGCCGATGGTTTCTATTTCTGCGCGCACGGTGTAGGTTTCGCCAAAGATTTTCACTTGTTTGGCACGCTCAGCCAGCAAGCGACCGAGCGTGTCCGGCGCCTGCCAGCCGACGATTAGTATGGTGTTACGCCGGTCTTCGATGTTATTCTTCAGGTGGTGCAAAATCCTGCCCGTTTCTGCCATGCCAGAGGCGGAAATGATAACCATTGGGTCTTTGCGATCGTTGAGGGCTTTGGATTCTTCCACACTGAGGATGTACTTGAGCAAGTCAAACCCCAGCATACTTCTGCCGGCGTTTGTTTCCATGTAGTGCAGGGATTTCTCGTCCAGGCACTCCAGGTGGTATTTGTAAATTTCGGAAGCGTACACAGCCAGGGGGCTGTCTACGTACACCGGCACGCGCGGGATATCGTTTGCCTGGATCATCAAATGTAAGTTATACACCAGTTCTTGCGTGCGCCCGACGGCAAAGGCGGGGATGATGACTTTGCCCCCGCGCTCGACCGTGCGTTTAACAACGTCGCGCAACTCTATGTAAGCTTCTTCGGGGGAGCGGTGAGGTTTGTCTCCGTAGGTTGATTCCATAATCATGTAGTCCACGCCGCTGGGTAAAATAGGATCGCGAATAATGGGTAAATTCCGTCTGCCGATGTCGCCGGAAAACCACACACGCGTGTGTTTGGTAGAGCCATTTTGGCGCTCGTTGACATCCAGCACGATGGCAGAAGAACCAAGGATGTGCCCGGCGTCTACGAGACGGACGTTGACCCCCGGCACTGCCTCGAATTCCTCTTCGTAATCCACCGGTACGAAATAATCGGTTACTCTTTCAGCGTCCAATACGGTGTAGAGAGGTTCTATGGGCGGTTCGCCGCGCTTGGCGCGCTTTTTATTCACGTATTGTACGTCGTGCTCGTGGATGTGACCTGAATCGCGCAGCATGATGTCGCATAGTTGGACTGTCGCGTGTGTGGCATAGATGGGACCGTTGTAACCTTGTTTGACGAGGTTGGGCAGGTTACCGCTGTGGTCAATGTGAGCATGAGAGAGGATGACAGCGTGGACATCTTTTGGGATGTAGGGGAAAACCTGGTTACGCTCGTAAAATTCGCTACGCTTGCCTTGATATAAACCGCACTCCATTAATAAAGTATACCCGTTCACCTGTATCAAGTATTGTGAACCTGTAACGGTGCGGGCGGCGCCGTGAAATGTAATTTCCAAAGTCACTCTCCTTAGGTTAATAGTACGCTTTGAGGGCGCGTAAAATTGATTCGCCAAAGCGGGTTAAACGCCAGGGTACCTCGTGCATGATGTAGCGCAATTCTTCTATGGTAGCCGGGTTGCGGCGTGCAATTTGTTCCATGATAGACTTGGGCAGCACGACGTCGGACTTAACGCCCATTGCCGCGGCGGCTTTCTTGCGCCACTCGCGTAAAGCATTTAAACGAATAATGCACTGCTCATCGGATACACTGTTTGGTTTAATTTCCTTGCTGCGATAGACAGGCGGGGGATTTTTCACTGCGCGGCGCACGGCGCGTAACAAGCTGTTGCCGTGTTGCTTAATCAAGCGCGGCGGCATTTTGGGAACCTGGTTTAAATCATCCAGGTTGAGGGGGCAGGTTTGGGCGATATTGAGGATGTTTGTATCACTCAGCACGCGAAATGGGGCGCGGTTTTTTTCACGTGCCAACGTGTCGCGATAGGTATATAACTCACCCAGCACCGCGCTTTGCTTGGCAGTTAACCGATGAGCCGCGGAAAGCTGGAGGACAAAGTTTTCCAACGCCTGAGAATGGCTGTTTTCGGGGCGCACGTCGCTGCTGGCGTTGCAAAACCGGCGGAAATCCTCGCGCGCCAGCTCCCACAAGCCGGCACGCTCGATTTGTGTGCGCTGACGGTTGCGTAAAGGGATCAAGTAATGCGTATCCAGGGCGGCATAGCGTAATAAATGTTCCGGGAGGGGTCTCTGCCCCCAGTTTGCTTTTTGGAAGCGCTTGTCAATGTTTACACCAAATTCAGTGTGCAGAACCGCGCCTAAGCCCACTTCTTTCCAGCCTAAGATTGTGGCTGCCCACATCGTGTCGAAAAGATTGACGAATTCAAAGCCAAAATCGCGCCGCAGGACGATTAGGTCATATTCCAGGGCGTGAAATACCTTCTCGATAGCCGGGTCAGCAAAGATGGGGGCGAGGATTTGCAGCGTGTCCTTTCCCAGGGCGAGGGGATCAACCAGGTAATCCGCGTGGGGGGTGGAGAATTGGATCAGGCAAACCTGTTCCTGGTAGGCGTACAAACTGTTCGATTCAGTATCCACTGCGATGAGGGGGGTACGACTCAAGGTTTCTGCAAGGCTATGCAAGTCTTGCGCTTCGCTGATGACGTGTGCGGGAGGCAAAGTAGTTACATTCATGGAGTCTCCCTGGAATGTGTTTGAAGCGGGGTTTTCTTTTCCATCACCAAAGCGTCTTCACCGTCGTGATAATAAGCCCGCCAGGTATAGGTGGTTTGGTAGCCGGCTTTTAAATACATGCGCTGCGCCGGACGGTTGGATAACCGTACACACAAACGGATAACCGTATCCGGGTAGTGTTTCTCGGATGCTTCCAGCAGCGCCATACCAATGCCGCGCTGCTGGTAAGCTGGCAGAACGCCAATTGTGGCGATCCAGGCGGCGTTGTCTTTGGTTTTGTATTCTGTGGCGATGAAGCCAACCATGTGTCCATGCAGAATCGCCTTCAGGCGGGTAATGTTTGGCAGGGTCAGAATACCAATTAAATCCCAAAGAGGCCAGGCATCCTGGGGAAAGCTTTGTTTTTCCAGGACTTGTAACGCGCCTAAATCGCGCCAAGTTGCGGGAACGATGCTCAAGACGTTACCCAGCGCTTCCGATTCAGGCGCAATCATAAACCATTAGCCTTCCTTATCTGCGTGCGTGGAATCTCCGCGTACGTTCAGGAAATTTTGCATGAGGCTGGTGAACTCCATCGGGAAAATAAATTTAGTGGAGGCGCCGGCTGCCATTTGCTTGAGCGCTTCAAAGTATTGCAAGGTGATCGTTTTCTGGTCAATTTGAGAAGCGGCTTCGAAGATTTTCACCAGTGCAGCAGAATAGCCTTCAGCGTGCAGGAGTTGCGCCAGCTTAGAACCCTCGGCGCGCAAGATCGCGGCTTGCTTTTCGCCTTCCGCTTGCAGGATGGCAGCCTGGCGTTGACCGTCGGCGATGTTGATGGCGGCGTCGCGCTTGCCGGTGGACTCGATGACGTTGGCGCGCCGATCGCGCTCAGAAGACATCTGGCGGTTCATGGCGTCTGTGATCTCGCGCGGCGGGATGATTTCGCGAATTTCCACGTTGGTAACTTTCACGCCCCAGCGTTCGGTAACTTCGTCCAGGCGGGTGCGCAGCATGGTGTTGATGTGTTCGCGTTCTGAAAGCACTTCATCCAACTGGATTCCGCCGACGACGGCGCGCAGGGTGGTGGTTGCCATACCTTGCGAGGCGGCTTCAAAATTACCTACTTGTAACACGCTCTGGGTGGGGTCTAACACTTTGTAATACCAGATAAAGTCCACCGAAATGGAGGCGTTGTCTTTGGTGATGCACACCTGGTGGGGGATCTCACGCACTTGTTCGCGCAAGTCGGCGCGCACGGCGCGGTCAATCACGGGGATCAAGAGCACAATACCGGGTCCCTTGGAGCCGACACAACGCCCCAGGCGGAACACGACCAGGCGTTGATATTCCGGCACGATGCGTATAGCCGAAGCCAACAAAACGATGGCGACTATGACAACCGCACCGGTTAAACAAGTTGCAGTTCCGAGTATTTCTGGCATAACAGATCTCCTTTATTTTACTTCTTCTACTTCTACAATAAAACCGTCACGCTTGATAACGCGCACTTGTCTGCCCTTGGGGATGGGATGGCGGCTGTGGGCGCTCCACATCTCCCCGGCGACGTAAACGCTGCCCTCGTGGTGGATTTCCGTGCGCGCATCTCCCACTTTTCCAAGCAAGCTGTCCAGGTCTTGCAGGGGGCGCGTTTGGAGTGTATCTATTATTTTTGTGGATACGATCCAGAGGGCTAGTCCTCCTAACACGGAAATGGTCCCTACCAGTGTCAACTCTGCCGCCGGGACCCAACCATTGCCTTGAAAAAAGTAGGCTGCACCGAGGAGGAAAAGCACAATAGAAAGCGCTAAAAATGCCCGCTGCCAGCGTTTCCACACAACCAGGTAAAACGGCAGCGTACTGGTTAATAAAAGCACGATTGCCCAGAAATTAACCTCTAAATTGTTTGCCATTATCCCGGTGAGGATCAAACCAGCCAGCGCGGCGGCTTCCAATACTCCGCTGCCGGGTGACAGAATCGCTAAAAATGTCAGCATGCCGCTGAACATTAACACAAGATAGCCGATATTGGGATTCATCCATTCTTCCATGTCATGTTATATTATAATATAGAGAGAGGAAAATATCTATAAGATACCCTCGGCAGAATAACGTGAATTAGACGTGAAATAAAAGAAAAGGATGTATCTGTGTCAATCGGCGCGTGATAGAACACAGCAAATTGTGTGAAAGGAGCGAAACGATGTCTGCAAAATCTGGACTGCGTAACTGGTTTGAAAATTTGTTTGTACCTCCCAAACCGCTGCTTCCCGGCAGCCACGCCATGCACTCTGCGCCGGATGCACCGTTCCCATATCGGATGCACCTGCGCATTGAGCCAGACGGCAGCGGGTTGCTCATTCTCAACGCGGCGACGGTTTTACACCTCAACCAGACGGCAGCGGAGTTCGCTTATCAGTTTATTTCCGGTGAGTCTGTCGCAGGAGCAAGTCGGGTGATTGCACGGCGCTATAAAGTCAACCGCCAGCAGGCGCAACAAGACTACGAGCAGTTCCTTGAGCGAATTCAGACGATACTTCAAACGCCAGACCTGGATCCGCAAACGTACCTTGACATGGAACGGCAAACACCGTACTCCAAAGCGCTCAGCGCGCCGTACCGCCTGGATTGCGCGGTTACGTACCGCCTGCCAGCAGATGGAAACGCCGCAGACGCTCCTCAAGGGCGAGCGGAAATGGAAATGACCACAGAGCAGTGGAAAGCCGCCATAGACACCGCCTGGAAAGTGGGGATTCCGCACCTGGTCTTTACCGGTGGAGAACCCACTCTGCGGGAGGACCTGCCTGACCTGCTCGGTTTTGCTGAAGCCAACGGACAGGTAAGCGGTTTGCTCACGGATGGGCTGCGCCTGGCAGACGTGGATTACTTCCATTGCCTTGCTCGCAAAGGTCTCGATCATATAATGATTGTGCTGCGCCCGGAACTGGAACGCAGCTGGGACGCGCTGCGCGTTGTTCTGCCAGACGACATTTTCACGGCAGTGCATTTGACCATTACGCCACAGAATCGCAACCAAGTCGCGGATTTGCTGGCGCGCCTGGCGGAAATGGGTGTGAATGGGATTTCGCTCAGTGCGGCAGACCCTGCATTGGCGGAAGACGTCCACGCGGCGCGCACTCGCGCCGCAGATTTGCACCTCAACCTGGTTTGGGATTTGCCGGTGCCTTATTCCGCCTCTAACCCTGTAACAATGGAAGTTACAGATGAACCGTTGGGTGCGGGGAAGGCGTGGTTATACATGGAGCCAGACGGGGATATTCTGCCTGCCCAGGGCGTAACGCGTGTGTTGGGGAATTTGTTACGCGACCCGTGGGAAATTATCTGGAAAAACGCACAAAGTTGAGGCAAGCATCTGTTTTTGCGGGAGCGTTTTCCAGACCTGAGCTGTTTTTTAAACGTTAATCTCGACAATAAAATGTTGTTACATTGAGGGATACAGTATGGATTACAAGGATTATTATAAAATTCTCGGTGTAAATAAAAACGCCACCAAGGAGGAAATATCGCAGGCTTTTCGGAAACTGGCGCGTAAATATCACCCGGACGTCAACCCGGACGATAAAAGCGCCGAAGAGAAATTTAAGGAAATTAACGAAGCGCACGAAGTGCTTTCGGATGCGGATAAACGTAAGAAGTACGACCAGTTCGGTGCGCAATGGCAGCAGTACACACGCACGGGCGGCAGACCGGAGGATTTTGACTGGTCAAAATGGGGTTCCCAACCCGGCGGAGGATATACGCGCACCGTCTCGCCAGAGGAGTTCCAGCAGATGTTTGGGGGCGGCTTGGGCGGGTTCTCCGCTTTCTTCGAGGCTTTGTTTGGCGGTGGATTTGGCGGCAGGGGGGGGTCTGCCCGTTCCCAGCAATTCGGTGGGTTTGACGACTTGTTCCAACAACAGGCACGGCGTGGACGCGACAGTGAACACACGGTGCAGGTTACCCTGGAAGAGGCTTTCCAGGGCGCAGCGCGTACCTTGCAATACGAAGGCGGGCGCAAGATCGAGGCGAAGATCCCACGCGGGGTAAGCACTGGCTCGCGCGTGCGTTTAAAAGGGCAGGGAGAAGGCGCCCCGGGCGGGTCGGGAGACCTGTACCTTAAAGTGGAGGTGCTGCCTCATTCTGTCTTCGTGCGCGATGGAGACGACCTGAAAAGCACTATTCCTCTAGATTTGTATACGGCGCTATTGGGAGGTGAAGTGGATGTGGCTGCCATTGATAAAAAGGTGCGTATGACCATCCCTCCTGAAACGCAAAACGGCAGAGTTTTTCGTTTGAATGGCTTGGGTATGCCCAATTTACGCGATCCTAAAAAGCGCGGCGATTTATACGTAACCGTTGACGTGCAACTTCCCAAAGGATTGAGTGCAGAGGAGAAACGTTTGTTGGAGCAATTGCGCAATTTGCGAGGATAATGATTATTCCTCTGGACGCACAGCGACGACCAGGGTGTGGTCTGGTCCTAAAAAGACCACTTTTTCAACTCGCCCTGTACAACCAGCGGTGATTTCTTCCCCGGTTTGAAAATCGTAGCCGATGAGCGTGTGGGGGTATACAACATCACCGATGTGCAAATTACAGATGCTTGCATCTATGGTAAATTAAACTAATTTTTTTTCTAAAGGTGCTAACTCGGACATAATTCCCTCGCTGATGTGTGGTTATGGAATTTCTTCGCCAGGCTCAAGGGAGAAACTGAACCTGGCGAAGAATTGTCCCCCACTCCGTATTTGCTTCGTGTTATATTGCTGGGTACCTTGGGTTATCAACTTCACTCTTTTGTCCTTATCATAACACGCTTATGTTATTAAAGTATTTTCCAAAGGTTAAAGGCGTGTAAATGCTGATTTAACTTTGTATTAAAATCATTGAAGCCTAACTGTTATGGCAGGTACAAAGTGGAACCAATATGGGCATATCTCAAGAATACGCATTATAATTATAACGTTCTGAAAATATGGAGGTTGCCATGCAAGAAAATTCCTTGAACAGCCAGCAAAATTTTAATCCTATTTTGTTTACCCTGGCGCGGCTCGGCGTGCAACACGCAGTTAAAGGGTTATCGGACATGGTGGGAGAACAAATCTCTGCCACAGAGCCGGTTCTAAACGCGGTGCCGGCTTTGAAGGTGCCAGAATTTATAGGCGGCTTGGAAAAGGAAGCCGTGGGCGTTTATCTGCGCGGCACAGGACAGGCGGCGGGGCAGTTTATGCTCATTCTGCCAATTGCTAACGCGCTTGAATTTGTTGACCTTTTGATGGGAGAACCGCTGGGGACGTGTGTGGAATTGGACGACATGGGACGTTCGGCGCTGGCTGAATTGGGTAACATGGCGGGCACGTTTTTCTTGAACGCCATCGCGCAATTAACTGGACTGGAAACACGCCCAACCGAGCCAGCGGTAATTGTGGATATGGTCGGCGCGATCCTGACCGTGGTGGTTGCCACGTCGGCGAGCGCTGTGGAAGAAGTCATTATCATCAATACGAGTATCTTGAATGGCGAACGCAGCACGGAAACTATCTTCTGGTACATCCCGGACCCAAGAACGATGGAAATCCTCGACGCCAAGTACTCGGCTTAGGGCAGGGTTACACAGGCGAAACCAACAACGCCTGTGCCAAGATGGGCGCCTAAAGCCGGGGTAACGTCCACACACCAACTCTCTTTTCCTTTTACAAGCAGGTGATGTGCCTGTTCGTATAACTCCTCTGCAGCCTGGGTGGCGTGTGTGTGAACGAAGGCAATTTGTTCCAGTGAGCCTAAATCCGTAACAATATCAATCATCCGTTTCACGGCGCGTTTATAGGTACGCACTCTCTCCACTTCGGGCACGCCTTTGTGCATTTTTAGCAACGGTTTGATTTGCAGCAAGGTACCCAACCCAGCCAACGGGCGGCTCATTCGTCCACTGCGCTGCAAATATTCAAGGGAATCTGTAACCGCAAAAACGTACACTCTTTCTGCGTAGTGCTCCAACGTTGTCAGAATTTCAGTGAGGTTACGTTTGTGCAGGGCTGCAATGGCTGCTTTAAAAGCCATAAAACCTGTTCCGAGGCTGATTTGACCGGCGTCAACCACAGTTACGGAAATTTTGGAAGTTTCGCGGGCAGCCAGGCGTGCCATTTGGATGATGGAAGACAATTTTTCTGAGATGTGGATGGAGATGATCTGGGTCGCGCCTTTTTCTGCCAGGCTTTCGTACGCATCACGGAATATCTGCACGCTTGGCGCAGATGTTGTTGGCGGCGGTTTGCACCCCGGCAATATACGATAAAATTTTTCGCGCGAAAGCTCAATTCCGTCCAGGTAGCTTTTCCCCTTGACGTTGATGTATACTGGTATTTTCGTGATGTCGTATTCCTGGATGATGAAGTCGGGTAGGTCGCAGGTGCTATCCGTTACAATTTTTATACTCATCCGCATGTCCCTTTCACTTCTTTATTAATTCCATCGCCATACGATAAACGGCGCGCTTTTGCCAACCAGATTGAGCAGCCAGACGAGCAGCAACCTGGGAAGGAGGTTCGCCGTCTGCCAATGCACGCAGCAGAGCGCTTTGCATCTGTTCCTCACTCCAGAGTTGCACCTGTTGGGCAGCGCCGGCGATAACCAGGGTGAATTCGCCGCGCGGGGCTTGCGTAGTGAAATGCTGGTGCGCCTGGCTGAGTGCGCCGCGAAAAATCTCCTCGTGCAGCTTGGTCAACTCGCGGGCGACAGCCACCTGCCGGTCTCCCAGAACGGTTTGCAAGTCTGCCAGCGCGTCCAGCACACGGTGTGGCGATTCGAGGAAGATAAGCGTATAAGGGAGGGGTGCCACAGTCTGTAACACACGGCTGCGCATGGATGATTTGCGCGGCAGGTAGCCCAAGTAAAGGAAAGCGTCGGTGGGTATGCCGGAAGCAACCAACGCCGATATCGGCGCACACGCGCCGGGAATAGGACAGACAGGAAAGCCGCCGGCTAAGGCAGCGCAAACCAGTTCGTAGCCGGGATCGTTTAAGGCAGGCGTGCCCGCATCCGAGACCAGCGCCACGTCGCCCTGTTCCAGCGCTTCTAAAACCTCGCTCAAGCGGACGTACTTGTTGTGTTCATAATAACTTAACAGCGGCACGTGGATGTCGAAGTGGGAGAGCAGTTTGCGCGTCTGGCGCGTATCCTCGGCTGCAATCAGGCGTGCCTGGAGCAAGACGCGCAAGGCGCGGGCAGTGATGTCCTCTAAATTTCCAATCGGTGTCGCAACAAGATACAGGGTACCCATTATGGTAAGGGAAACGTGTAAACCTGGACGTTTAATAGAGCTTTACTTTGGTAACTCCAGAAGTTCTGCACGCGGATCCAGCCGGTACGTCCTTCATTGGTGAGGTAGCATAAAAACGTGCCTGGTTCCAGCTTGTCCACCTGAATGGGGGTTTTGCTGGGGGTGGTTCCCAGGCATTGATTTTCCGTGGGCTGGTTTTTTCCGTATAAACTCAAGAACGAGCCTTGAAAAGGAACCAGGTAATATGGTTCCCCGCCGTTCATGGCAATGTCTTCCCCAGAGAGAGGGTTGAGTTGATTCTTGTCCAGGTCTATGCGGTCGTTTGGCAGAAAGCGTGTGAAACCTCCGGCGTATGGTGTGGGCGTGTTTGGTGAATTGGAAGTTCCAGGCATGGTAGTGGGCACTTGGGTGCCGGCAACGATAATGCGCACGTAAAAGTAAAGTCCGTCCCCGGGACCTACGCCAAAGATGTTGCCTGCTGGATTGCGCAGTTTCCAGTTGCTCTGATATGTGCCAGGCTTCTTGGGCGCCACCAGGTTTACGGTAACATCTGCCTGTTCCCCCGGCGCAACGGATTTTTGCAGGGGGAAAGTGTCTGCGACGCTCATTTTTTCACCCCAGAACCATACCACGGCGTATTCCTCTGTCCAGGTGCAGGTGCCAGCGTTGATCAAACGCCAGGTTTTGCTGAAATCTTGCCCTGGCTGCATGATTGTATCGTCGGGGATGTTGACGTCTATAGGGTGGGCAGCGGCAGCCTGGTCAAGGCAATCCAGTGGAGGTTTGCTGCCGGTTTGAGGAAGGAGTGGGGTCAGGTTGACTCTGGGGGGATCGAGAGAGGTTTGGGTTGGCTGATTGGGTTCTGGCGAGCCTTGAGGCTGGTTTGTGGATGAAAAAACAGACGGAGAGCTTTTCCCCACCTGTGCTGGCGTGGGCAAGACGCCGGCTGCAGCGGTTGAAGAGGGTGTAGGAATCACAAACGCGGCGATGGTTTCTTCTGGCAGGTTACAACCTGTTAAACAAACACCGCACACGGAAAGAAGCAACAGAGAATTCAGCAAACCTCTCAGCGAGGATTGGTTTCGGGTTGGTATTTTGGGCATAACTCCACCAGTTGTCTGGCAATCTGGCGTGCGGCTTGTGGGCGGGCAATGCTAAGGCATGCAGCCGCAACACGGGCATGTTCTTGCGGGTCATTTACCCAGGTGCGCAGGGCGTTGACAATCAAGTCGGGGCGCGGCGCCCAAATGCCGGCTTTGTTGTCGGTAACGTAATGGATGTTTCCATCTTCTTGCCCGGGCAGGTGGCTGTAAATAATCATGGGCAGCCCAGCGTTGAGCGCCTCGCAAATTGTGCCCGGACCTGCTTTGGTGATTAAAATATCGGCAGCCTGCATAAAAGAGGGCATTTCACGGGTGAATCCATAGATGTTGACCGGGATTTCCCAGTCGCGCGCCTCCAGGCGCGCTTTTAATTTTTCATTTCTGCCAGTAACGACCACTAAATTCACGCGCAAACCGGATGTTGCGACTGCGCGTGCGGTTTGGGCTAAAGGACCCATACCGTCGCCACCGCCCACTAACAATACAACCGGCATGTCCTGACGCCAGCCTAATTCGGCGCGCAGTTCGCGGCGATCGCGCGGCGGCTTGCAGCATTTATCTGCCACTGGTAATCCGATGACGCGCAGTTTATCGGGGGATAGATTCATACTCAACGCAACCTGGCGCGCTTCTTCGGTTGGCACGATGGTCATATCCACCGCCGGGTGATACCAAAATGCGTGTGTAGTTACCAAATCTGTAACGATGGTAATGTAAGGAACGTGTGGTGATTTGAGGGCGCGCAACATTGGCTCGTTCACCAGGGGATGAACAGAGACGATTAAATCGCAAGGGTGCTGGTTGATGAGGCGGTGCATGGAACGGCGCACGTAGTGCCAGACGCTGGCGTTAATCAAACGCACGCGCCGCCTTCCATTGCTGATGTGATAGCCTAACCTCCACAGCTCTGGGGCGCGCACCACGAGAGGGTATACTTTGGGTGTGTTATTGATTGGACGCGGCGCATATTGCTTGAACACGTCCACCATTTCACAATGAACCAGATCGCCATATTCGAGCTGCAGCGCCTCGATAATTGCCTCCGCCGCGCTGCGATGCCCTCCACCTGTATCAGAAAACAAAAACAGAAATTTTAAAGGTTTCATATCTTATTATATTGGGTTTGTGCTCTCTTTACTCATTAATACGTTATTCGTCTCTGAAAAGTTGGTATTAGAAACGGCATTTGGGCGTTTAATACGCTTCGCCAGTTCACGCCGGGTGAGCAGAATACGTCGCTGGCAGGTGAGGCATTCTAAACCTATTTCTGCACCAAGGCGTACTACTTTCCAGGCGTAACTGCCGCAAGGATGTGGCTTGCGCATTTGGAGTATTTCGCCAATTTGTACTTCGACCATCCCTCATACATTATATCACTTCTGTAAAGTATTCTTCCTCAAAACTTAGTGCATTTCCACAGGAAGCTTTTGACGCTACTCCATCGCGGCGCGAGTCTGGCGGGGTGAACAAGATCTAGGGGCTGCTCCCGCCAATATCAGAAAACACGTCCGTCCGTTGATACCCGGCAGGGCGAATAGCGGCTCGGGCAGGCGCAAGATCCGGTGTGATGATGGTTTTTCATTCCCATTCGATGGTCGCAGGTGGTTTGCTGGTGATGTCGTAGACGACGCGGTTCACTCCGTTCACCTCGTTTACGATGCGGCTGGAAATGATGCTCAAGAGGTCGTAGGGAAGGCGCGCCCAATCCGCAGTCATAAAATCGTCCGTGGTTACGGCGCGTATAGCGATGACTTCCTGGTAAGTGCGGTTGTCTCCCATCACGCCCACAGAACGCACGGGTAAAAGGACGGCAAAGGCTTGGGATGTGCCGGATGCTATCCCATCCCTATCGTGCATGCGCAGCAAGTTGTGGCGTTCCAACTCTTCACGCAGAATCGCATCTGCACCGCGGAGGACAGCCAAACGTTGTGCTGTTACCTCGCCCAGGCAGCGCACGGCTAAACCCGGTCCTGGAAACGGCTGCCGCCAGACCAATTCGTGAGGAAGACCAAGCGCCTCACCCACCACGCGCACTTCGTCCTTGAACAAATAACGCAACGGCTCAAGCAGACCAAAGCGCATGTCTTCTGGCAGCCCGCCCACGTTGTGATGGGTTTTGATGCGTGAGCCTTTGTTGCGGTCGGGCGCAGCGGATTCTACCACGTCAGGGTAAATCGTCCCCTGAACTAAAAAAGGTGGCATGCCGAATTGATGAGCCTGCTCTTCAAAAGTGCGAATAAACAATTCCCCGATGATGCGGCGTTTTTCTTCGGGGGCGGTAACACCGCGCAGGGCGCCGAGGAACTTTTCCACGGCGTCCACGACGATGAGGTGAACGCCTAGATTATCTTGTAATGCTTTCTGCACCTGGCTGCGTTCGCCCTCGCGCAGCATGCCCGTATCTACAAACACAGCCACCAACTGATCACCGACGGCTTTGTTCACCAGGGCGGTGGCGACGGTGGAATCAACACCACCGCTAACGGCGGAAAGCACACGCGGCGTGCCCTGGCTTGATTTGCCAACCTGCTGGCGCACTCGTTGCACTGCCTGGGCGATGATCGATTCGGGGGTCCAATCTGCTTCCACGCGGCAAATCTCACACACAAAGCGGCGTAAAATCTCTTTGCCGCCAGGGGTGTGATGCACTTCCGGGTGAAATTGTACGCCGTAGTAACCGCGTTGGGTGTCTCCCATTGCGGCGATGGGCGAGTGCTCCGAGCTAGCCAGAACGCTAAAACCGGGCGGCAGGTCTTCAATGCGGTCGCCGTGCGACATCCACACTTGCTGTTTTCCGGTAGGTAAAAAGAGTGCGTCGGGATGCGCTTCAACCTGGGCGAAGCCATATTCGCGCGCCGCCGCTGCGGCAACTGTGCCGCCGAGGGCGTGAGTCAGGGCTTGCATGCCGTAACAAATACCCAATACTGGCAGGGTGCTATCCAGCACGTAGGCGGGAATTTGCGGGGCGTTTTCTTCGTAAACGGAACACGGACCGCCGGAGAGGATGAAGCCGCGCGGCTGGATTGCCATTACCTGCTCAGGCGAGGCGTCCCAGGGAAATAATTCGCAATAGACGTGCAGTTCACGCACTTTGCGGGCGATGAGCTGTGAATATTGGGAACCGAAATCGAGAATGGCAATACTGTGCATCTCACTGCCCCTGTTGAATCAAACCAATGAAATCCAATTGTTGATCCTTGAAGATGATCATATTTTCGTTCAAAGACTGAATGCAAGCCAGCGATTCGATAGGCACGTTGAGGTGAGAAAGATTTTCTCTGCCCCCTTCGAAGATTTTTTCAACGAGTGCACCAATGCCGACGACTTGCGCGCCGGCAGTTTGCGCCAGGCGAACCAAACCCAGAATTGTAGCACCGCTGGCGAGGAAGTCGTCAACGATTAAAATGCGTTCTTTCCCGCTCAGATATTCGGGAGAGACGATCAATTCAACGGTGCGCCCCTTGGTATGAGAGGGAGCCAGGGTGAGAAAGACCTGGTCTGGCATGGTGATGGGTTTGTGTTTGCGCGCGTACACGACTGGCAGGTTCAGATAGAGGGCGGTCATTAAAGCCGGGGCTATGCCAGAAATTTCCGCCGTGAGCACTTTTGTCGCACCGGCAGACTGGAAACGATTTGCCAGCTCGCGACCGCAGGCGTCCATTAATGCCGGGTCTACCTGGTGGTTTATAAACCCATCCACTTTTAAGATTCCGTTGCCTAAATATTTACCGTCTTTTCGGATACGCTCTTGTAACAATTGCATAAGTCACCTCAAATAAATGATTCGCGAATACATCAGGGAAAAACCGCACAGGTCGTTAACAATCAATTGAAATGAAACTGTTTACGATATAAAGAAAAAATTTGAAAACCCTTCCTGATTATTTACATTGTAACGCTCATTTCAATAAATGAGTT
>CAZGDA010000042.1:14913-21790 GCA_964524425.1 uncultured Anaerolineaceae bacterium
TACTAATCAAACTTTGTTCCTTGCTTCTAGTTCACCGCGCCGCAAACATTTGCTGGCGCAGGCGGGCTGGAAATTTGATGTCTTTCCTGCGCAGGTAGACGAAACCCGTCTGCCAGGTGAATCAGTGAACACGTACGTGCTGCGTGTGGCAATCTCGAAAGCCAGGGCGGTTATAACGCACGTTCAGACAAAGCTAAACGCCTTGGGAAAAGAGAGTAAGGATCACTTACCGGCATGCGCTTCTCGCGACCGCATCTACGTGCTGGCGGCGGATACGGCAGTGGTGGATGGAAAAGATGTGCTGGGAAAGCCGCAAGATGAGGCGGAAGCCATCTATATGCTCGGCAGATTGCGCAGCCGTATTCATCAAGTTTATAGCGGTGTGGCTTTGGCGTGTGTTCAGCCCGAAAATGGGTTTCACGTTGCCCGTGAAGAAAATGATGCGTATATTAAAATATTAACCTCCGTGTGTGTTACGGACGTGGTTCTGCGCGATTATAACGATGAGGAAGTAACCGAATACGTTGCCAGCCGCGATCCGTTGGATAAAGCTGGCGCGTATGCCATTCAAAATAAATCCTTCCATCCGGCGCGCAGCATTAAAGGTTGTTACGCCAACGTTGTCGGTTTGCCGCTTTGCCACGTGGCGCAGGTGTTTGAAGAGATGGGAATAACTCCCCCCGTTGCCGGCGAACATGTTTTTCCTATCTGCCAGCGGGTGTTTGCGGATGATCTGTTGTGCCTGGATTGCTGCCGGGCAGTATGGCAGGCAAACCGTGCGCCAGTGCTGGAAACAATTCGATGAGCCTACTACCCTTTTTTACGTGAGGGAAATTGAATATGAAATATCGTTTGTTGATTGCAACCCTCTGTGTTTCCTTTTTGTTGGCAGGTTGTAAAGCGACGCCAAAACCACAGGAGGAATCTGTTCTTCCGCTGACATCTCAAACGCCGCTGGCAACCGGCTCTCCCACCCTGCCAGCGCCGGGGGTGCGCGTAACCCCTGCGCCAGACGCAGAGGCGGCTGTGCGCGCATACATGAGCGCGTGGCAAACGCATGACTACGCTACGATGTATGCCATGTTGACAAAAATCAGCCAAGACGCAATCAGCCAGGAAGATTTTACGAGCCGCTATACCAACCTGGCAAATGAATTGTCGCTTAAAGACGTCTCGTTTGAGATTCTATCTACGTTGATCAACCCGCGCAATGCGCAAGTGGCGTATAAAATTACCCTGACGGGGATTCTGGTGGGGGACGTGCAGCGGAATACGCGCATGAATTTGAGCCTGGAAGACGGCGGCTGGCGAGTGCAATGGGATGAATCCTTGATTCTGCCTGAGCTGGCTGGCGGGAACAAACTGTGGATGGACTATAAAATTCCGGCGCGTGGAAATATTTACGACGCTAATGGAGAAACACTCGTATCCTATGCTGATGCGGTAGCGCTGGGCATTGAAACTTCAAAAGTAGGTTTTGATTACGAATATGATATTTTACAAAGCGCCTGGTACGTGCTGGGACAGCGCCCAGACCTGTCTCCGCTGACCTTACAGCCGCTTTTGCAAAATTACCGCCTGTATGGGTATTACCTGGGCTTGGGTGAGGCGCGTTATAACGCGCCGTATCGCGGCTTCGTCAGTTTTGACGGGGCGGTGGCGGTGGAGTTTAGCGGCAGGTATTACGAACTCACCGGTGTGGCGCCTCACGCGGTGGGGTATACCAGTCAAATCCAGGCGGAAGAAGCGGACGAGTACCGGCGCAGAGGCTATCGCATTGACCAGAAAGTAGGCAGGTCTGGCATTGAACTGTGGGCAGAAGAATAGCTGTCAGGTAAGCGCGGCGGGACATTATACGTGATGAATCGGGAAGGCAAGGTAACCACGAAACTGGCTTCTTCCGAAGCTGGTGTGGCTTATTCTGTGTATACCACGTTTGACAAGGATTACCAGACCAAGGCGCAGTATACATTAAATGGATTTCGCGGGGCGCTGGTGGTGCTGGAGCGCGATAGCGGACGCGTGCTGGCGATGGCTTCTTCTCCGGGCTACGACCCTAATGCGTTCGACCCCAATAATTACAATAGCAATTACCTGCTTTCAGAATTGAATAAAAATGAATACACACCTTTGGTGAACCGCGCTACGGCGGGGCAATACCCGTTGGGTTCGGTTTTCAAGATTATCACCATGGCAGCCGCCCTGGAAAGTGGTTTGTACGTTCCCGAAACGGAATACGACTGTCAATATTTCTTCGAGGAATTGCCCGGCTTAAAATTAACCGACTGGACGTGGGAGCACGTGCAAAGGGGCGATGATACGCCGCCCAGCGGATTATTGACCCTGCCGGAAGGGTTGATGCGCTCGTGTAACCCATTCTTCTGGCACATCGGCTTAGATTTATACCGCCAGGGACATACGAAGGACATTGCCGATATGGCGCGGGGATTTGGGTTAGGCAAGCCAACCGGCATCGTTGGCATTCCCAGTGCTGAGGAGGCGGGCGGGCAAATCGTTGATCCCGCCAGCGAGGTGGACGCAGTAAATAACGCCATTGGGCAGGGACAGACTCAGGTAACTCCCTTGCAAGTGGCGGCTTTTGCCGCTGCGGTGGGAAACGGCGGCACGCTCTACCGCCCACAAATTATCGAGAAAGTGGAATCGCCGGACGGCGAGGTAGCCTATCAGTTCAAGCCGGAAAAAAACGGAACTTTACCGGTGAAAGCGGAAAACCTGACTATAATCCAGGATGCTATGGTCAGCGTGGTGGCAAACAAACGCGGCACTGCCTGGCGCAGTTTCTTCGGCACAGTGCCTGTGGCAGGCAAGACCGGCACAGCGCAAGACCCACCGCGCACCTCCCACGCCTGGTTTGCTGGGTATACCTTTGCCAACAAACCAGATAAACCGGACATTGCCGCGGCGGTAATCGTGGAGAATCAGGGAGAAGGCTCGGAGTATGCGGAACCGATTTTACGCGCTCTGCTGTACCTTTATTTCAAGGGCGGGCGCAATCACTTCCACTAGGAAACAGCCATCGGTGTCATTTCCACACCTACGCCCGCAGTACCGCTTGAACCTACTGTGGAGGAATGATGCGCGGTCTGCTCGTGCGCGCCCTGTCTGGTTTCTTCACAGTCAAAACAACCGACGGACATTACGTTTGTCATTTGCGTGGCAAGTTGAAAAGTGGTCCACGCCTGGGTGATCTGGCAGCGATAGGCGATTGGGTGGAAATAACTGCCCTGAAACGGCCGCTCGACCCGGAAAGTCTTGACCCGCAATGGGCGGGTACGGGAGTCATTGAGACGATCGAACCCCGTCAGCGGATGTTGATTCGGATGGCGCCTACTCCGCGCGGCGAGTACCGACAGATTATCGTGTCTAACCCCGACCAGGCACTGTTTGTGTTTGCCTGCTCGCAGCCCGATCCACATTTGGGAATGCTCGACCGCTTTCTTGTGATTGCTGAAAAGCAAGAGATCCCGGCTGTCATTGTGGCAAATAAATGCGACCTGGTGGAAGATGAGCAGGCACAGGTGCTTTTTGGGCGGTATACCTCCCTGGGATATCCGGTGATTTACACGTCTGTACGGAGCGGGCAGGGACTGACAGAGCTTGGCAGATGTTTACAAGATAAAATCTCGGTTTTCGCCGGTCCATCTGGGGTGGGAAAATCCAGCATGTTGAACAAGGTGCAACCAGGCTTGGGGTTGGCGGTGCGCGAGGTAAGCGATACGACCCGCAAGGGCAGACATACCACCGTAAACCGCCAGTTGTTCGCCCTCAATACGGGGGGGTTTATCGCCGATACTCCCGGACTCAAGGCATTGGCGTTGTGGGATATGGATGCAGAAGAACTGGACGGCTATTTTCCGGAAATACGCAACCTGGTAGCCCACTGCACATACAACGATTGTCGCCATGTTGACGAACCTGGTTGTGCCGTGCTTCAAGCGCTGGCGCAAGGTAAAATTCACCCCGAACGCTATCAATCGTACATCCGCATGCGCCTGGGTAATAATGAAGAATAAACCCAACGGCGCCGTCCATGTGCCACTGTTTGACGTGCCTGTTTTCTTTTTGTATAATTTATAAGTAGTTCCATTGCTTTTCTGCCTTTTGACGAAAGGCGTCGAACGGTTCTATCCATATTTACCTGACTCACTGTATCCGCTGTGTTTCCCGTTTTTTAAAGGGAAAATACAAAACTTAATTGTCATTTTGTACCTCTTGAGAGTAGGAGAATTTCAACGATGAAAAATCTAAAAATGGCATACAAACTTAGCATTGGTTTTGGAATTGTGCTTTTCCTGACGGCATTAACTGCTCTGGCAGGCTATGTATCACTGAGCAGCTACGCGGTGGAAGCCGGGAAGGCGGATACGGCGAATTCAATCGTCAGAGACCTGGCGAAGGCGCGCCAGCAAGAGAAAAACTTCGTCATCCGTGGGTTTACGCTCTACCAGGGAGATACACAGAACGCGCAGGAAAAACATCTGCTGGTTTTCGCGGCGTTGGAGCAGCAAGCTGCAAGCCTGAGTGAAAATATTGGCGGCGGGGAAAGCGGAGGTAAAATGGAAAGCGCCATCACTGCGCTTTCTAACTATAAAACAGCCTTTGATAGTTACGTTGAAATCGAAAAAAAGCAGACGGCTTACCGTCAGGCTTTGACGCAGGCGGAGAAAACCGTTGTGGAAAAGATAGATGCGTTCCGCACTGACCGTCTCGCAGAACTCCAGGCGCAGGTGGATGCAGGCGCAGGGGAGGCGGCTGTACAAGAGCAGCTTCGCATAGTTGAAAATAGTAACGCTCTCTCAGCTGCTATCAACAATGTGCGTGTGGCAGAGAGAGAGATTACTACGGGTGCAGAGGGACAATTAATTGACCTGGCACACCAACAAATTCAAAGCACGTTCGCTGTTTTAGATGAAATCAAGCAAAAATTAGACGACGAGAAGAGTCGTTCCCAAGTGGATAGTATCATAGGTGATCTGACGAAATATCGGGTTGACCTTGAGTATTACGTTGCTACGTTCCAGCAACAAACCAAACAAGAAACAAACATGATCGAAGCAGCGCGCCAGGCAGAGCAAAATCTGAACGAAATTCGCAGCAAGTACCTGGATAGTATTCAGGCGTCCCTGCGTTTTACCAGGATGGTCATCCTGGTGGTTGCTGCGGCGGCGATTTTGTTGGGTGTTGCTTTCGCTTTTTTAATCGTGCGCGATATTACCGTCCCTCTGGCGGCAATGACCGGTGCATTACGCAGCCTTGCGCAGGGTGAATTGCGCAGCGACGACAAACTCACTCTGCTGATACAGCGCCAGGATGAAATTGGCATGGCGGGCAAGGCGCAGGCGGAAACCAGCGCCTACTTGCGTAATATGGCGGAAGTGGCAGGCAAAATAGCCCAGGGAGACCTGATTGTGCAGGTCAATGCGCGCAGTGAAAAGGATGAAATTGGGAACGCGTTTGCGCAGATGGTCGTCAGTTTGCGCGATCTGGTGCAACGGGTAATGCAAAGCGCAAACGACGTTGGACATGCATCTGCTGAACTTGCGAATGCAGCTTCCCAGGCGGGGTTGGCGACCTCGCAAATTGCCACTACCATGCAGCAGGTCTCACGCGGCACAACGCACCAAACAGAAAGCACGACGCAAACGGCAAATTCTGTGGAACAAATGTCTCTGGCAATAGATGGAGTGGCGCGCGGCGCGCAGGAACAAACCCAGGCAGTTACCAAAGCCTCACAGGTGAGCAACCAGATCATGCAGGCGGTGCGCGAGGTCGCCCGCAGCGCGATGAGCGGAGCAGAAGGCGCTACGCTGACAACCCAAACCGCGCGGGAAGGCTACTCCATTGTTGAAACCACAATCGAAGGGATGCATTCCATCCAAAAGAAGGTCGGAGTTTCTGTTCAAAAGGTAAGCGAATTAGGGACACATTCGCAACAAATCGGCAGTATTTTGGAGACGATTGAAGACATCGCCGCGCAGACGAACCTGCTGGCGCTCAACGCAGCCATCGAAGCGGCGCGCGCCGGTGAACACGGGAAAAGCTTCGCGGTGGTGGCGGATGAAGTGCGCAAACTGGCGGAACGATCTGCCGTTTCTGTAAAAGAAATTGCGACAATCATTAAGATTGTACAGTCTTCTATTAAAGAAGCCGTTTTAGCGATGGAGCAAGGGGCAGAGGAAGTGCAAATGGGTGTGGCACGCGCCAATCAGGCGGGGCTTGCCTTGAATAAAATTCTGCACGCGGCGGAGGATTTAAACCGGCAGGTGGAGTACATATCCGCCGCGGCAGAGCAGATGGAGGCTTCCTCATCAGAAATGGGCAGTGCAATGGACTCGGTCTCTGCCGTTGTCGAGCAAAACACTGCGGCTGTTGAAGAAATGGCGGCGGGTTCTGCCGAGGTTACCCACGCGATTGATAGCATTGCCAGCATTTCGGAGGAAAACGCCGCCGCAGTGGAGGAGGTGAGCGCCGCCGCGGAGGAAATGAGCGCCCAGGTGGAGGAGGTTACTGCCGCTGCCCACACCCTGGACGACATGGCGCGCAGCTTATTATCCGTCGTTTCCGGCTTTCGCTTGCCTGCGTGATTATTTATAGTTGTAATTATGCTGGTTCAAGAAAAGAGTAAGGATTGATTGGATGTGTAGATATTTTGCTCTGATTAAGAAATTGTTATTAATCAAAATATTGTAAATTTTGATGATACAATGTGAGTATTCATAAAATATCTGCCGGGGTTCTATTGGGGTAAGTTTGCTAGTGTCAATTCAAGTTATAAATGTTTCAGGAGGAGATAATATGCATACCTTTAATAATCTCAAAACCGCGGTAAAGCTTGTTGAGAATTTTGATATTTTTT